>NZ_JANIAG010000154.1:0-13515 GCF_028682155.1 Pseudomonas sp. 39004 | reverse complement strand
GGCGAACCCCTCAATGACGCAACAACAACCGCCCCTCAATAGGCACATACCGGCTCGCAGCGCGGATCAGTGACATCGCAGTAAGCCCGGGCACGCCATACACCACCGCTTCAGCACCGTGACGCTGGATGACCCGCTCCAGCAACAGGTCGAAGTCACCGTCACCCGAGGCCAGCACCACCTGGTCCACGCGGCTGGCCGCATCGATCACATCCAGGGTGATGCCCACATCCCAGTCACCTTTGGCCGAGCCATCGCTGCGCTGGATGAACGGCTTCAGGCGTACCTCGAAACCCAGGTTGCGCAAAATTTGCTGAAACTGCTGCTGCTTGCTGTCACCGCGGTCGATGGCATAGGCCACGGCCTCGACGATCTGCCCTTCACGGCTGACCTCGGCCCACAGCGCGGCGTAGTTGAAATGACAGCCGTGCGCCTGGCGCACGGTGTAGTAGAGGTTCTGCACGTCGGCGAACAACGCGATCTTTTTCACCTGGAACCCCTTCATCTGATGGAATTCGGGGCTGCCCTGCAGCCCCAAAATGCCAGCAGTATGCCAGACCCGTCAGACGTAGGAATCGTCGTCGGAGAAGAAGCCCCCATCATCACTGCCATAATCGGTGTCGGCGTAACCGCCCTGGTCATTGCCCCAACCGCCGCTGTCGGCCACTTGCTGCTGCCCGCCCTGGTCATTCCAGCCACCGCTGTCGCTGGCAGGGGTCGGCTCTTCCTTGCTTACCTCGGCCACTTCCTCGGGCTGCGAGTTGTGGTTGAACAGGCTGCTGATACCTTGCGCCAGCAACATCCCGCCTGCCACACCGGCAGCGGTCTGCATCGCGCCACCCAGGAAGCTGCTGGCGCCACCCCGCGCCGGGGCTGCGCCGAAGCCTTGCTGCTGTTGCTGCGCAGGCTGCTGGTTAAAGCCCGGCGCAGACGGTTCACGCCAGCCACCGCCGGCAGAAACAGGCGCCGAAGGCCGCTGCGGTTGCACCGCCGGTGGCGCACTGCGCCCGCCCGAACCAAAGATGCTCGACAGGAAACCACCGCCGCTGTTGCTCGGGGCGTTGCTACCCGCACGGCTGGCTTCGGCTTGGGCGCGGGCCTGCTTGAGCTCCGCTTCGAGTTGCTTGTTCTGCTCGTCCAGGCGCTTGAGCGCAGCTTCCTGAACCAGGATCGCCTGGGCCATGTAATAAGGTGCTGCTGGCTGCTGACGCAGGTGTTCCTCGATGCACGCCTGGGCCTGGGCATCGCGGGGCTGGCTTGGGTCTTCAGCTTGCTTGATGCGGCCGAACAGGCTATCGATCAGGGTTTGTTCTTCAGTGTTCATGAGGCGACCTCGTGGGGAAGCGGGACAACGGACAGCGTCAAAGATGGGGGGTGCAGGCACGGGATTCAATCGCCACGGCGGTGAAACTTTTTTCAGCAAGTGACAGCTGCACGCCCGCTTTGGGCTAAAGTTAGGCCCCTGCTTTTACTGCCATGCGATGTTGACCGATGAATCCGCTGAGCGTTCTGCGCGACTCCCTGTACTTCTTCCGCCGCCACCTGCCAAACATTCTCCAGCTGTGCCTGCCGCTGGTGGTGCTTGAAGCCTTGCTCACCCAGCTGCTGTACCGGCAGTTGGGCGACCAGGCGTCGCCGGCCTACGGCATGCTGGTCAGCCTGCTGTTCTACCCGTTGTACAGCGCGGCGCTGATCCTTTATCTCGACACCCGCAGCAACGGCCAGGACATCGCCAAGCGCGACCTGTTCGCCCGCGCCCTGCAACTGTGGCCGCAACTGGCCCTGCTGATTCTGATCAGCTCGCTGCTGATCATGGCGGGCCTGGCGCTGTTCATCTTCCCGGGCGTGTGGATCATGATCAACCTGGTGTTCGCCGAATACCTGCTGGTGCTGCGTGGCCTGCCGGTGGTGCAGGCGATGCGCGAAAGCGCGCGGATGACCACCGGCCACTTCATGCGCATCATGATCTGCGTGCTGGGCGTGCTGGCGCCGATCTGGCTGATCGACGGGCTGTTGCTGATGGCCTTCCCGGAGCCAGCCCCCGGCATGGAACTGGCCATGGACAGCCTGAGCGGCTTCTTGCAGCTGTTCAGTACCGTGGTGCTGTACCGCCTGTTCACGTTGCTGGAGGCGGATAGCGGCGCCTGACGCCCGTGACCTTGCACAAGGCGTGCGCCGTGGAAGACCTGCACGCTGCCAGCATGGCCCCGTATCAGTGACCGTGGCGGCTCGCGACCTTAAGACACGGAGCCGCCATGATCACTTCCATAACCGACAGCCAAGGGGCAGCAAGCGATAGCCATTGGGCAGAAGATGCCGAGATATTCCTCGGCACTCTGCAAGCCCTCGATCCGGCAACCACCCTCGAAAGCCTTCCGCGCCAGAAGCCCAAATCCGTCTACCTCAGCCTGTTCAAAGACGCTGATCAGCAGGTGATCAGCGGCCAGAGTGATTGGCTGATTGCAGGCCATCAGAAGCCTGCCAGCGTGTTTCGTTTTCTGTTTCACTCGAAAGAACCAGATCGCCTGCACTTCATGATCACCGGCAGCGGAGCGGACCACGACAAGACCATGGGGGTCAGCCGCAACGGCTACCTTGGGCTATACCAGTACGCCAGCGTGTCCGACCCCTTCAAGTTCGAACCGCTGTACTGGAGCGACGACAGCTTGATATGCCGTTGGCGTGATCATCAAGGGCATACGGTGCGGCTCGACCACGACCAGACCGTGGCCGATCCTTTCTTTTCTTACCTGCGAGTCTTGGAGGGCAAAGAAACCATCTTCCTCCTCACGCGGGTTTGCAACGGACGCCCTGTGCAGGAACCGAGTAATTCCGCCTGAAACCCATCAGGTACCCCGAGGCTTGGCCCGCGCCGTGGCTTCAGCCACCAGCGGGTCATCCGGCCAGTAGTGCTTGGGGTAGCGGCCCTTGAGGTCCTTCTTCACCTCGGCATAGGTCGTGCGCCAGAAGTTGGCCAGGTCCTGGGTCACCTGCACCGGCCGGCGTGCCGGTGACAGCAGGTGCAGCTTGACCTGCTGTCGCCCCTGGGCAATGCGCGGGGTGTCGGCCAGGCCGAACAGCTCCTGCAGGCGCACGGCGAGAATGGGCGGGTATTCACTGTAGTCCAGGCGGATGTTCGAGCCAGACGGCACGGCCAGATGCGCCGGCGCCCACTCATCCAGACGCTGCGGCAACGGCCATGGCAGCAGGTTGCGCAGGATCGACGACAGGTCCAGCCCGGCAAAATGGCTCAAGCGCGAGACCTTGCCCAGGTAGGGTTGCAGCCAATCTTCCAGGCTGGCCAGCAGCGCTTCGTCGCCCAGATCAGGCCACTCGCTCTGCCCGTTCTTCTCCAGGTCCAGCTGGCGCAGCAAGGCCACCCGCGCCTGCCACTGGCGCAACTCTGGCGTCCAGCTCAGCAGGTTCAGGCCTTTGCGCCGTACCAGGCCGAGCAGCGCCTTGGCGCGGGCTTCATCGTCCAGGCCAGGCAACGGTTCGCGGCTGAGCACCAGCTCGCCAACCTTGGTCTGGCGTTCGGCACGCAGCACCTGTTCGCGCTCGTCCCAGTCGAGCAGGTCGACACGCTCGACCTGCTCGGCCAGCACACCGTCGAGCAGCGCCGGGTCGAACTCGGCGGCCAGGTAGATGCGTTCCTCACGCTGGCCCTGACGGCTGCCCAGGTCGGCAATCACCAGCCACGGGCACTTCATCAAGGCATCGACCTCAGCGAACAATGCCGCGCGACCGTTGGCCAGGCGGTACTCGGCGCCGCCTTCGCGTCGCTGCTGGGCGACCCGGTCGGGGTAGGCCAGCGCCAGCAACGCGCCCAACCAGCGTGGATGGTCGGGGTCGGCGACGCCCGCACCCACCTTGCCGCGCAGCAGCCCACGGTACTGACGGGCCAGCTGCCGCGCACGCTGCACACCGCCTTGCCCGCCTCGGGATGCTTTGCTTTCACCACTGACCAGCGCCAGCCGGCTGTGCAGGTCGGCGCCGCCGCCACGCTGGATATCACGCTCCCCCAGCAAGGCCGCAACATCACAGGCCATGGTGACCAGCCCCAGATCCTGGCCGCGCAGCAGCAAGTGAGCGATGCGCGGATGGGCCGGCAATTCGGCCATCGCCTGGCCGTGCTCGCTCAAGTTGTCGCGGCTGCCGGCCTTGAACGCGTTGAGCCGTGCCAGCAGGTCCTGGGCCTGGGCGAACGCCGCCGCTGGCGGCTGGTCCAGCCAGCGCAACTGATCGGGCGTGACGCCCCAGCGGGCCAGTTGCAAGGCCAGCCCCGCAAGGTCGGCCTGGAGTATTTCTGCGCTGCCATGGGCGGCCAGCTGGTCATGCTGGGCCTCGGACCACAGCCGGAAGCACACCCCCGGTTCCAGGCGCCCGGCACGGCCGGCGCGTTGGGTGGCACTGGCGCGGGAGATGCGCTGGGTATCGAGCCGCGTCATGCCGCTGCCGGGGTCGAAGCGCGGCACTCGCGCCAGGCCTGCGTCCACCACCACGCGCACGCCGTCGATGGTCAGGCTGGTTTCCGCGATGTTGGTGGCCAGCACCACCTTGCGCATACCGCTGGGCGCGGGGTCGATGGCCGCGCGCTGCGCGTTCAGGTCGAGTTCGCCATGCAGCGGGCACAGCAGGATACCCGGGCGGTCAGCCAATGCCTCTTGAAGGTGCTGATGCACCCGGCGGATCTCCGCCTGGCCTGGCAGAAACACCAGTACGCTGCCTGGCTGCTCCGCCAGGGCCTGCAGGACACACTCGACGACCCGCGGCTCGACGAATTCACCAGGCTGGTAGGGCCGCCCCCAGCGGATATCCACCGGGTGCATGCGCCCTTCACTGCTGACCACCGGCGCGTCGTCGAGTAGCCGCGAAAGGCGCTCGCCTTCCAGGGTCGCCGACATCAGCAAGATCTTCAGCGGCTCGTCACGCAGCAACTCGCGGCCATTGAGGCTCAGCGCCAGCGCCAGGTCGGCGTCCAGGCTGCGTTCGTGAAATTCATCGAAAATCAGCAACCCCACGCCCTCCAGCCCTGGGTCGGCCTGCAGCCGGCGGGTGAGGATACCCTCGGTGACCACTTCGATACGGGTCCTGGGCCCGACCTTGCTGTCCAGGCGGATGCGATAGCCGACGGTTTCCCCGACCTTTTCCCCCAGCTCGCTGGCCAGCCTTTCGGCGGCCGCGCGGGCCGCCAGGCGGCGCGGTTCGAGCATCACGATGGTCTGCCCGGCCAGCCATGGCGCGTCCAGCAACGCCAGGGGCACGCGGGTGGTCTTGCCAGCGCCGGGCGGCGCTTCGAGCACGGCTTCGTCGCGGTTTTCCAATGCCTGGCGCAAGGCGGGCAACACGGTATCGATCGGTAATGAAATCATGGTGGTCCTCGAACAGTCGGGCGAGTATAACGGCGAACCCAGCCTGCTCTATCATGGTCTTAGCTTCAGGTGCTGGCGCTTCGCTTGCTCCTGCTGAATACCTTTTCGGAGATTTACATGCGTATCCCATCCCGTGTCATCGGCGGCGCCCTCATCGTCACCTTGCTGACCCAGCTGACGGCCTGCGGCACGCTGTTCTACCCAGACCGTCGCGGGCAGATCGACGGCAAGATCGACCCCGTGGTCGCCGCCATGGACGCCATCGGCATCCTGTTCTACGTGATCCCCGGGCTGATCGCCTTCGGCATCGACTTCGCCACCGGCGCCATCTACTACCCCGGCGGCCGCACCGCCCAGGTTGCCCCGGAAAAACTGCGCGAAGCGGTAAGCCCCGATGGCAAGGTCGACAACCTCAAGCTGCAGGCCATCCTCGAAAGCGAGCTGGGCCAGCGCCTGCCGCTGAATGACCCGCGCCTGATCCAGCAGCGTGGCAGCGTCGAGCAACTGGCGGCCTACCAGTGGGTACCGGCTGCCTGAACCACACAAGGACATCGCCCACAGCATGATCACCCCGGCTGAACACCAGCGCCTGCTGCGCCTGGCCACCCGCGCCTCACTGGCGGTGGCCAGCATCCTGGTGCTGAGCAAGGCACTGGCCTGGTGGCTGAGCGGCTCGGTCAGCTTGCTGGCCGGGCTGACCGATTCGGCACTGGACGCCGTGGCCTCGTTTCTCAACCTGCTCGCCGTGCATTACGCCTTGCGCCCGGCCGATGACGACCACCGGTTCGGCCACGGCAAGGCCGAGGCCTTGGCCGGCATGGCGCAGGCGCTGTTTATCGGGGTAAGCGCGGTGTTGATCGGGGTGCAGGCGGTCGAACGCCTGCAAACGCCACAACCGTTGGGCGACACCACGGTCGGCATCGCGGTGATGCTGCTTTCGCTGGTGCTGACCATTGCCCTGCTGGCGTTGCAGCACAAGGTCATTCGCCTGACCGGCTCTACGGCGGTGCGCGCCGACTCACTGCACTACCGCTCCGACCTGCTGCTCAATGGCAGCATCTTGCTTGCCCTGTTGCTGACGCAGTTTGGCTGGTCGCAACTGGACGCCCTGTTCGGCCTGGGCATTGCCTTCTACATTCTCTGGAGCGCCCTGCAGATCGCGCGGGAAAGCACCGCCATCCTGATGGACAAGGCGCTGCCCGGCGAGGTTGGCGAGCAGATGGCCGCCCTGGTGCTGGCCATCCCCGGGGTGAAAGGGGTGCATGACCTGCGCACGCGGGTATCGGGCAACCAGTGGTTCGTGCAGTTGCACCTGGAGTTGCCTGGGGAGCTGGCACTGCATGAGGCGCACGGCTTGTGCGTGGCGGCATCGAAGGTGATCCGCCAGCGTTATCCACAGGCGGATGTGATGGTGCACGCGGACCCGGTGTAGGCGCGTCAGCTTCAGTTGATGCTGTAACCACGCCCACTGAAACAGGCCCCCAGCGCACGCCGGTAGGTGTCTGTGGCATTGCCCGGTGGCGCATAAACCGCCGTGGCCGGATCAAACCCAGACTGGCTCACCGCCCAACGATGGCATTGGTAGCGGTCCTGCTCCTGCTGCTCCTGCCCCTGGCCATTCATCGGATAGGCCACCACGTCGTAACCGTTGCCAGCCGGCACAGGCGCCGGCGCCACCCCCGGCGGGTTGACCACCACGTACTCGCGGCTGTCCGCCAGGTACTGGTAATAGGTATCGGCAACCAGGAAGAACAACGCCCCACCCAACCACACCTCGCGGGCATACGACGGCAAGTATTCCACCCTTACCCCATAGGGCGGCGCCACGACGATGTAACTGCCGCCATGCGGCCGGTACCAGTAGCCGCCCGAGTAGAAGTAGTCCTGCCCGCGGTAGGGCACCTTCCAGTAGCGGTCAGGGAAGCGCTCGATGCTTTGCCCTGGCCGATACTGCGGCCCCGGCCCCCAGCCATTGCCATGCCCGTCCGGGCGCCCCTGCCAGTCACCGCCTGGCCGCTGCCCGGGCCCACCGGCCTGCCAGTGACGGTTATCGCCATTGCGCCGAGGGATGTCCTGGTAATAGCCCTCGCGCGGCGGCTGCGTCTGGCGCACTTCGTCGCGCGA
The DNA here is from genome assembly GCF_028682155.1 of Pseudomonas sp. 39004. NCBI lineage: Bacteria > Pseudomonadati > Pseudomonadota > Gammaproteobacteria > Pseudomonadales > Pseudomonadaceae > Pseudomonas > Pseudomonas sp. 39004. The sequence continues at coordinate 6,019 of NZ_JANIAG010000154.1, read as the reverse complement.
GTTGAGTGGGGAACGGCCCGCGGGGGCGCCATTGGGGTCGCCGCCATGCCCACCGTGCGCCTCATCCGGGCCTTGGGCCAAGGCGCCCAGACTGATGCTCAACGCAACCAAACCAACACCTGCCAACTGCCAGATGCGCGACTTCATGGTGTTCCTCTCGGTAAAAAATGACTGCAGCCGCTGCCAGTCTACCGCGCCGGCCACAGCGGCAAGTTAAAATCGCGGACATGAAAAAAGGGAGGCCGTGGGGCCTCCCTTTGGGAATTGTCGTCCGTGCTCGGCACTTGTGGCGCCGGCTCACCTCACGCCGTCTTCTGGACGGTGTGTAGCCCGGGGGCCTAGCGGATCCTGTTGGATGGCTGGCCGCGACCGCCCGCCTAGGGCGCGTCGCCGTGGACTGTTGTCCGGGCAGTGATTCTGTTGATAAAGATACCGAACCGGAGGTGACAGAGGATTGCGAAGATTGCTCAGATAAATAGCACTTGCGCAATTTTTCATCGTGGATTGATAATTCACCGCAATCGGAACAGAAAAGGCATATTCCATGAGCAAACTTGACCGCTACGACCTGAGCATCCTTGCCGAATTGCAGCGCGATGCGCGCATTTCCAATCAGGAGCTGGCCGAACGCATCGGCTTGTCGCCTTCGCCGTGCTCGCGTCGGGTCAAGCAGCTGGAGGATGACGGCTACATTTCGCGTCAGGTTGCCCTGCTCGACCGCAAGAAGCTCGGCCTGAGCCTGACCGCCTATGTGCTGATCGGCATGGACCGCCACACCCCGGAGCGCTTCGAAACCTTCGAGGCCGCCATCCGCAACTTGCCGCAGGTGCTCGAATGCAGCCTGGTCACCGGTATGGACGCCGACTATCAGCTCAAAGTGGTGGTGCCTGACATGGACCACTACCAGAAATTGCTACTAGGCAGCCTGACCCGCATCGAAGGTGTGACCAGCGTGCGTTCGAGCTTCGTGCTCAACCAGGTGCTGGCCAGTACCGAGCTGCCCTTGACGCACCTGCGTTGAATACCCGGGCGCCCGGCGTATGATCGAGCGCTCAGACTGCCTGGAGAACACAGATGGATCCCGCCGTATTCGAAGAATGGATGATGATCATCCTGGTCACCGTGCTGATCGGTTTCATGGGTTTCATCGTCTGGGACCTGGCGAAAAAGTCCAAGGCCGGGCGGTTTGGCACGATGATCCTGTTCTTCGTGCTGGGGCTGGGGGTGCTGGCCTTCATCATCAAGAGCGTGGTGGTGGCATTCCTGGAAGGCGTGTAGGCGCGCGGCGCTTTACCTTGCGTAGCGAATGGGCCGCAAAGCGGCCCCCTGCACCTACCTCGACAGCTTCGCTGCAACTTCCCGCCAGCACCCCTGCTCCAGCCCATCCAGCGCCCAGTCACCAATGCGTACCCGCACCAGGCGCAATGTCGGTAACCCTACCGCCGCCGTCATCCGCCGTACCTGGCGGTTACGCCCCTCGCGAATCACCAGCTCCAGCCAACTGGTCGGCACGCTCTTGCGAAAGCGCACCGGCGGGTTGCGTGGCCACAGCTCGGGCTCATCCAGGCGCCGTGCTTCAGCCGGCAATGTCGGCCCATCATTGAGTGCCACGCCTTCGCGCAGGCGTTGCAGTTGCTCGTCGCTCGCCTCGCCTTCCACCTGCACCCAATAGGTCTTGGCCAGTTTGTGCTTGGGGTCGGCGATGCGCGCCTGCAGGCCACCATCGTTGGTCAGCAGCAACAAGCCTTCGCTGTCGCGGTCCAGCCGCCCGGCCGGGTACACACCGGGGATGTCGATGAAGTCCTTGAGGGTCGCGCGCCCTTCGCCATCGCTGAACTGGGTCAGCACGTCGAACGGCTTGTTGAACAGGATCAGGCGTGGCTCGGCCGGCGGCGCCTTGGGCTGGCGACGCTGGTCGGCAGGCCGCGCCTGGGGGCGGCGCGGCTTGGAACGGGGTGGCAGGGGCATGGATCCTCAGCGGAACGGCGGCTCATCGAAGCTGCGCAGTTTACGCGAGTGCAGCGAATTGAGCTCGGTACGCAGCAGATCCAGTGCGGCGATGCCGATCTTCAAGTGCTGGCTGACCGCCCGGTTGTAAAACGCGTTAGCCGACCCCGGCAGCTTGATCTCACTGTGCAGAGGCTTGTCGGACACACACAGCAAGGTGCCGTACGGCACGCGCAGCCGGTAGCCTTGGGCGGCAATGGTGCCACTCTCCATGTCCACGGCCACCGCACGTGACAGGTTGATCAATGGCCGCTCCTGGGCCCAGCGCAGTTCCCAGTTACGGTCGTCGTAGGTCAGCACGGTGCCGGTGCGCAGGCGTTTCTTCAGCTCTTCGCCACGCTCACCGGTCACCTGTGCAGCCGCTTCCTGCAAGGCCAGTTGCACCTCGGCCAGGGCCGGGATGGGAATGTTCGGCGGCACCACGCGGTCGAGGATGCCGTCGCGCCGCATGTAGGCGTGCGCCAGCACATAGTCACCGATGGTCTGCGACTGGCGCAGGCCGCCGCAGTGGCCGATCATCAGCCAGCAGTGCGGGCGCAGCACGGCCAGGTGGTCGGTGATGTTCTTGGCATTGGAAGGGCCGACGCCGATGTTGACCAAGGTGACCCCGTCGCCGTCGCCCGCAATCAGGTGATAGGCCGGCATCTGGTAACGGTGCCAGACCACGCTGGCCACCAAGGCCTGGGTCTCGCCATGGTCCATGCCCTTTTCGATCACCACATTGCCCGGCAACACCATGCGCACGAAGCGCGGGTCTTCACGCAACTGTTCCAGGCCATGGCTGATGAACTGGTCGACATAACGGTGGTAGTTGGTCAGCAAGATCCACGGCTGCACGTGGCGCCAGTCACTGCCGGTGTAATGCACCAGCCGGCGCAGCGAGAAGTCCACGCGCGCGGCATCGAACAAGGCCAACGGCAGGGTTTCGGTGCTGTCCCAGTCGTACAGGCCATCGGCGATATTGTCGGTGGCTGCCGACAGGTCGGTGCTGGGGAACACCCGCGCCAGCTGCGCCGCGGTGATACCGCTGCCGGCCAGTTCGTCGCCTTGGTCGACCACGTAAGGGTAAGGGATGTTCTGCTCGCTGACGCCGACTTCAACCGTCACGGTGTAGTCGTGCATGAGGGGGCGCAACTGCTCCAGCAAATAGCCGCGGAAGGCGGCCGGCTGGGTAACGGTAACGCTGTAGGTACCGGCCACCTGCACCTTGGCGTAAGCACGCGTGGTGGCCGCGACTTCACCTTGGCTGTAGTAGGTCAGGCGCAGCGCCGGGTAACGGAACAGCCCGCGTTCCTCGGCGTCTGGTTCGGTTCGGTCCTTGAGGTATTGCTTGAGGGCCTGGCTGAGGGCACCGGTGGCCTGAGCATGCAGGGCCGCCAGACGGTCGACGGCCTGTTCTGGGGTATCAACGACTACAAAAGCGTGGCTCACACTGTGCTTCCTGTCTGGACATGCATGTGGACCATCTTGCCTGCCTTCGAGGGTAAATACACCCCCATTGATCAGTGTTGCCAGGCTGGCGTAGCCCTGGCCACCAGCGCGTGCACATCCACACCCCGCGGCAACGCCCCATAGGCCCGGCCGCCACCGGCCAGGCGGCTACCGATGAAGGCATCGCTGACCACCGCATTGCCCGCTTCCAGCAGCAGTTTGGCCTGCAGTGCCAGGGCAATGTCCTCGGTCAACTGACGGGCGCGATACTGGATGTCGGCGGTGTCGGCAAACGCCCCCTTGAGGTTGCCGATGTGCGCGGCCAGCCGAGGGTCGCCATGGCCGTCTCCCAGTTCTGCGAACAGCGCATCGAGCACCCCGGGTTCCTTGGACAAGGCCCGCAGTACATCCAGGCACTGCACATTGCCCGAGCCTTCCCAGGTCGAGTTGACCGGCGCCTCACGGTACAACCGTGGCAGGATGCTGTCTTCGACATACCCGGCGCCGCCCAGGCATTCGGCGGCTTCATTGATCATGGCCGGCGCACGCTTGCAGATCCAGTACTTGCCCACCGCCGTGACCAGCCGGGCAAAATGCGCCTGCTGCGGGTCATCGAGCTGTTCCAGCGCCTGCCCCATGCGCAGGCTCAGGGCCAGCGCCGCCTCGCTTTCCAGCGCCAGGTCGGCCAGCACGTTCTGCATCAGCGGCTGCTCGTTCAGCACCCGGCCGCCGACCTTGCGATACGCGCAATGATGGGCCGCCTGGGTCAAGGCCTGGCGCATCAAGGCACTGGAGCCGACCATGCAGTCGAAACGGGTCATGGCGACCATTTCGATGATGGTCGGCACCCCGCGCCCTTCTTCGCCGACCATCCACGCCAGGGCGCCACGAAACTCCACTTCGCTGGAGGCATTGGAGCTGTTGCCCAGCTTGTTTTTCAACCGCTGGATATAGAACTGGTTGCGGTTGTCATCCGGGCGATGGCGTGGCAGCAGGAAGCAGCTCAGGCCTTTTTCGGTCTGGGCCAGGGTCAGGAAGGCGTCGCACATGGGCGCCGAGCAAAACCACTTGTGGCCGACCAGTTCATAGGCCTGGCCCGGCCCAGGCGCACCCACAGGATAAGCGCGCGTGGTGTTGGCCCGCACATCGGTGCCGCCCTGTTTCTCGGTCATGGCCATGCCAAGGGTGACCCCCGCCTTGTGCCGGTCCCCGACATTGCGCGGGTCGTATTCACGCGCCAGCACCTTGGGCAGCCAGTACTCGGCCAGCTCAGGCTGCAGCCTGAGCGCCGGCACCGCGGCAAACGTCATCGTCAGCGGGCAGCCGGTACCGGCTTCGGCCTGGGTGTGCAGGTAGGTCATCGAAGCCCGCGCCACATGGGCACCGGGGCGCGGCTCGGCCCAGGGCAATGAGGGCAGGCCATGTTCGACCGCGGTGCGCATCAGTTCGTGATAGGCAGGGTGAAACTCGACCAGGTCGATACGATGGCCATAGCGGTCGTGGCTGCTGAATTCCGGCTTGTGCGCGTTGGCCAGGAAGCCCGCGCGCATCAGCGGGCCGCCGGCCAAGGCACCGTAGGCATCGATCCGCGACTCGGCCCAGCCGGCGCCAAAGCGCCGCGACCATTCCTGCAATGGCAGGTCGAGGCGGTACAGGTTTGCGCCATCAAGCGACGGCGGCTGGTTGGTGACTTCGTGGGTTTCAGCGTACTGGTGCAGGTTCATCGGGAGCTCCTGGAGCCGGGCATGCTTGAAAGGTCCAGTGAAGCACTCCCTGGGGGTCAGTCAAAGTGACAAAAATGACTAATCGGGATGGCAATTGGCTACGGCGGTGACGATTGGACGACATCCAAATCTGCATTTCGCGTAAGAAGTTTCCTAAACCATTCTTCCAGTGAAAAGGGCTGTTTCCAGAGTGCTAGGTTCGGGCTTCCACCCTTTCAGGAAGAAACGAACCATGAGCCAGCGTATTAACATCCTTGGCAAAGGCCAGGGGCTCGACGGTGACCAGACCACCACAGGTGCCCTCTGTATCGCCGGCCAGGCACGTGGGCGTGTACACGGGAGAGGCTGGCTGCTGGTGGGCGACAAAACAACGCCCTGCCCACTCTGCGGTAACGAGGGGACCATCGTTGAAGGCGAAAGCCGATGGAAGATCTCTGCGAAGGTTTGCTGGAGATTCGGGCCGTACGCCGCAGCATGCGGAATAGTGATCACTGGTGGAGGCGCTGTGGCCGGCAGCATCGGTGGTATGGAAGCGGGTGAGGAGTTCGGCGAATTAGTCTTCGAGGTCTTTGGGGATGATTGACCACCTTGACGTAAAACTAAGGCTTTTTTTGTTAGGTACTCCTATCTGCCTCGCCTTGATCGGGCTTGTATCTGACCTTCACATCGCTTGCTCTCGCCAATATAAAGAAATGACCTCAGCACTCCAACGGAGCGCGTGCCTTCCATTTGCGACCGGCATGTGGGGAGAGAAAAAGATAGGTTCCAGAATTCTAGTTATTTCTGTAATCGCTGGCGCCATCGGATCCCCCGCCTCAAGCATTCGCAGAGGGCTACTGGATGAGCAAGACCACTTA
>NZ_JANIAG010000153.1:0-13605 GCF_028682155.1 Pseudomonas sp. 39004 | reverse complement strand
CTGCAACAGCGTTTGCAGCGAAGCCAAAACTTGTTCAGTGATGCCGTTGAGTTTGCTGGCGAAGTACACATAGACGGCGGTACAACACACGCCCATGACGGCCCACGGTGTCCACCAGGGCAATTGGCGGTTCATGCGATAGTGGCGCGGCGCCACATTGGTGAAAGGGTCGGTCAACCGTTGTGAGTGGGCTTTGGGGCCGCGTAGCTCCACGATCCGCTTGCGCAGACGCTCCATCCAGATTTCCAGCTCCTGATCGCCGTTGGTCTGGTTGGCGTACTTGCCCCGGTAACCCAATGCCAGGCACCAGAACAGGAACACGAACAGGTCGCAGCGTTTTTCCGGCGCCTCCAGCAGGCGCTCCAGCACACTGAAAAATTTCTCGCCGCCCCAGGTTTCCTGATGGATGGCGCTGAGCAGGGACTGGGCTTTCCACGGTGAGTCGCGTCCCCAGGGGGTCGCCATCACGGCCTCGTCGACCACACAACACAGGCAGTAGGAGAACACCACGCGGTCGCCCTCATCGCAGTGCTCAAGCTGGCGCACTTCCTCGACCATGCCGTGGATCATGGTCTTGACGTGAGCGTATAGCGGCTCGACATGACCGTACTGCTCGGTTCCCTCCAGGCGAATGACCAAACCGAGCAGCGGCGCGGCGATGTCGAGGATGGGATTGCCTGTGTTCGAGCGGGTGTCGAATCCCAGGGCATCGACCTGTGGAAACAGCTCGCTGATTGGCGGTGATTCGCGGGTGTCGTGTTGGTCCTTGTCGTACGATTGCGAGGATGAAAGGCTCATAAGGCGTACCTCCTGGTCACATTACCGGTTGCCGCCCAGTCCGGGCGGGCCATAGCTGGCGGGTGGCATTGGCGGTGTTGACGATCTGCAACTGATGAAAGGAATTGCTGCTGGCATACGACGCCATGAAGTGGGACAGCACGTTGCCGAACAACTGCACCTCGCCCCAGCATTCCAAACCGTCAGGGTCGATGTGCAGGGTGGTGCGCATGCCGCGCACGGGCAGGCCTTTGATCAGCCAGTCATAGGGCTCGCTGTGGACTTCCTTGATGGCGCCCAAACGCTGGGCGGTCCTGCGCGCCTGTGGCAGGTCGTGGGCGCCGACAAAGTCATACACCCGCAGGACTGATGCGAGCGCGGCGGGGGAGGACAGTGAGAGGTTATTCAGGGCCAGGTGGGAAATCAGCGCCCAGTGGCGCTCACCCTGGCCGCCGCTTTGCAGCATCGGCGGGTAGCTGCGAGTGGGCGGTGTCAGGTTGCGATAGGTGACGAACGAAGGCGTGTCCTGGGTCGTCAGGTCGATCTCGCCTACCTTGAGCTGCTGCGCCAGGACGCCGTTGCTGCAGGTCAGGTCGATGCTCAGTTCTTCCTGGTCACCCAGATACGGCGCGAGGTTGTGATGCACCACGCGGATCTTGTGTTGCACCGTGTCGTTGACCGGTTCCTGCTCGATATCCAGCTGATAGTAGCGGGTGGGCACTCGTTCACCCAGCGGGAAATTGCGGTGCAGTGATTCGAAAAGCGTGAATTCCTGCACGTGATCCTTGGACTTCTGACGCTGGCTGCTGACACGATCGACGCTGAAGATCTCGTCTTTATCGCTGCCTTGGCGGCCCACGTTTATAAGCGGGTGGCTTACCTTTTCATTGAGTGGGATGGGCTTGGCCTTGCAGGTGAACAGGTTGATGGCGGGAACGCAGTTGAGCAGGATCGTCGTCTGATCGATCTGGAGGTCAGGTGGCAGGGGCGCGTTGAAGCGCAATTCCAGCTGGATCTGTTCGGCGGCTTCATCCGGCCAGTAGGCCCCCAGCCCCTCAATGCGAAAACCATGAAAGCGGTCGGGGAAGCAAAAGAACTCTTGCAGGATGCGGTAGCCGTCCATCTGCTCGCCTGCGCTTGGCAGCAGGGCTTCATCGACCTCGAAACCGACGAAGGTCACCGAGGGCGGCAGTGCGAAGCGGTGCTGGCCGATGTGCAGGTAGAGCTTGTCCAGGTGCTGTGCCAGCCATTGGTACAGGTGCAGCGCGTTGCGGTGGCCACCGGCGAGATGGAACTGCAACTGGTCGCACTTCATCCGCCGAAGGGGTTGTTCGGACAGGGCGCCCAGGTCGATGCGCACCACAGGGGCTTCGGCACTGGGCTGCGTCGTGATGCTGCGGATCTCCAACGGCGCGATGGCCAGCTCAGCACACGTGCGGAACTCGCAGCTCACGCCTTCAACCGGCTGGGAGAACACCGGTGTTCCTTTGGCCAGCACCTGGGTTTCGCTCAGCGCATGGTCGACCGGCTGGAACTGCATCACCGTCATGCTCGGCAGCGGCCGCAGTACATTGGGGTAGAGCAGCTGCAGTAGGGGATGTGTCAGCTCGGGCAGGTGGTCTTCGAGCTTCATGACCAGGCGAGCGGTCAGAAAGGCGAAGTGTTCCAACACGTACTCACTTTGCGGGTCCGAAGCGGTGCGCCCGAGGAAAGGCGCCAGGCGCGGCTCGTCCTCGACAAAGTCGTCACCCAGCTCCCGGAGGGTCTGCAATTCCCGAGTGAACCAATCTTTAAACTTCATGTTTAGTGTTTCGAACGCTCTATCTAAAGGGGTTGAGTTAGTCGCAACAAAAATTGATTTGCGCGTCTTGTAGGAAAGTTCTTATAAGTTCACGGTTTAAATGCCGTGGAGTCGTGCGTTACTATTTATTCTTTATTGCAGATGTCGTGCGGTGTCTTCAAGAAAAGTGTTAGCGCTTATTTCGTGATCATAGGCGTTGATAAGTAATTTCGGGTGCTGCTACTGTCTTTTGCGGTTCGTGCCTTTAACGTGCGTCAATTCATCGAAAGTGCAGTCGGCAAGGTTTACCGCTATGAAAGTGAAAAAGGACAGTCTGCTGCGTGGTTTATCGTTGTTGCAGCGTCAGGCGATGCCCGTAGTTGTTATCGCCACAGTGCTCTGCGTGGCAGTTGCCGTGATCGGGGTATGGTGGTTGGGGCCGCAGTGGCAGTGGCGTGACCAGCAGCCGCTGGCCGAGCAGCCCGTGCGTATTGCCGTCACCGTGCTGCTCGTGGTGTTACCGCTGCTGGTGTGGAGCGCGTGGGTGCACCGTCGCAATCGCTCGATCATGCGCGAGCAGCAACGACAGCAACGTGAGGTGGAGGACCCCTGCCTGGTGTACCTGCAGGCCCAGCAGCGCGCCCTCGACGGCAGCCTGGCTCGCCTGCGCCACAGCCAGGGCGGTCGCGGGCATCGCTACGATGTGCCGTGGTACCTGATCCTGGGCGAAGAGAATGCGGGCAAGTCGAGCTTCGTCAGTCGCTCGGACCAACGCTTTGCCTTGACCCGCACCGCGCGCAGTTCGACGCAACGGGCCAGCGCCGATCCAGACCTGGTGTTCGATATCGACTGGTGGGTGGGGGACAATGCGTTGCTGATCGATCCGCCCGGCGAGTTCATCAGCCAGCCGGAGCGGCCCATGCCGGTACCCGATCCGCTACCGCCCCCGGCAACGCGTGAAGACGGTCAGGACGATGCGCCTGTACCTGCAGGGCCAGCTGCCCCCGTCGCGCTCAAGCCAGCCGATCCGCCAGGGCTGCCGGCAGGTAGCGAGCGCCGACTGTGGCGGCACATGATCGGCTGGTTGGCGCAGAACCGCAGTCGTCGGCCGCTCAATGGCGTGGTCCTGTTGGTGGACATGACCAAGCTGTTAGCGCAAACCGAAAAAGAGCGGCGTGACCTGGCCTTTGTGCTGCGCGCACGCCTCACGGAACTGGGTGGCGAGTTAGGCACGCGTCTGCCGTTGTACGTGGTGATGAGCAAGTTCGACCTGTTGGACGGCTTCGAGGAACTGTTTGCCAAGCTGCCGGCACGCGAGCGTGAAGAAGTGCAGGGCTTCACCTTCACGCTGGCGTCAGTGAAGGATTTCGATACCTGGCTGGAGGAACTAGGCAAGGCCTATCAGCGATTCATCGAGCAGCTTGAGGACACGCTGGAATCCGCCAGTGGTGCGATGCCCCCAGCGGCGCGCAAACGTGCCTACTCGCTGCTCAGGGAGCTGAGCGGTGCCCGCAAGATGTTGCTGAGTTTTCTGGGCGACGTGCTGAGCAGCGATCGATACACCACGCCTGCGCTGGTGCGGGGGCTGTACTTTTCCTCGGTCTACCAACGCGGTGAGGTCCGTAACCTGCTCGCGGATGCCTCCGCCCGTGCTTTTGCCTTCAGCCCGCCAGCACTGTCGACCAAGCCACAAGGCACTTCCGTGGTCTATTTCGCCCAGCAACTGTTGCAACGTGTGGTCTATCCCGAGGCTGGCTTGGCCGGCGACAACCAGCGGGTTGTCGAGCACAAGGCCCGCCTGTTGAGAGGCGGCGCCATTGCCGCGAGCTTGTGCGGGTTGGCCATGGCCGGTAGCTGGCTGTACTTCTACGGCGTCAACCGTGACAAGGCCGAACAGGTGTTGGAGAAAAGCCAGGCGTTCACCAATACCAGCGCCGACGGCAAAGGTGACCTGACCGGGCGCAACCTGCTGGCACCGCTGGATGAGATCCGCGATGCGGTGAGCCTGTACGGTGACTACCGGTCAGGTTGGACCGTGTTCACGGACATGGGCTTGTACCAGGGCAAAGCCATCGGCCCACAGGTGGACCAGGCCTACCTGAATGCACTGGCCCGACGCTTCCTACCGGCCATTGCGGGCGGCGTGGCGGCGACCATCCAGCAGGCGGTTCCCGGTAGTGACGAACAACTGGCCGCCCTGCGCGTGTACCGCATGATCGAGGATCGCGCCAATCGCCGACCGGAACTGGTTGAGCAGTGGATGGCCCGTGAATGGCAAAAGGCTTTTCCGGGTCAAGGCCAGTTGCAGGCCGCGCTGATGCGTCATCTGCAGTACGGCCTGGCTTATGCTGATGTTGAATTGCCGGATTACCAGCGTGTGGTGGCGGATGCTCAACAGCAACTGCGCAAACTGCCCCTGGCCCAACGCGTGTATATCAGCCTGAAGCAGCAGGCTGCACAGCAGCTGCACGGTGCGCTGGACCTGCGCAACGAAATCGGGCCGGCCTTCGATATCGTCTATGTGCCGTTGAACCAGCGAAACCATCAGGCGGCCGTCGATGGCAGCCTGTCGCTGCCACCGTTGCTCACCGCGCGGGGCTTCCGGGACTACTTCGACCAACACAGCCAGAACGTGGCCGACCTCGCCCTGATCGACCAATGGGTACTGGGCGAGCGGCGCACCCTCGACTATTCCGAGGTGGACCGCCAGGCTCTGACGGAGCGCTTGCGCGCCTTGTACAGCGCCGATTACATCGACAGTTGGCGGCGGGTGCTGAACCAGTTTTCGGTCACTGAGTTCACCGACCTTACCCATGGGTTGAGCGTACTGGAGCAGGTTACTGGCCCAGCCGCGCCCATGCGGCGATTGTTGGAGACGGTGCGCGGCAACACGCTGATCTACCCTGAGCCTGCGGACAACGAGAAGCAGCTACAAAGTACTCAACCAAGCCGCCTACAGGCCATGGGGATTTATCGGTCGTTTGCCGGGCTTTCGGGGATGCTCGATGTGCAGGGCGACAAGCCGTCCTTCTATGACGAAACTCTGCAGGCCGTTAGCGCCGTGTATGACTATGTGAAGGCGGTGCAGGACAACCCGAATCAGGGCAAGGCTGCGTTGGCCGTGGCCTTGAGCCGCTTTTCGGAGAAAGAACCCGATCCCATCCGCAACCTGCAGCGCGTCGCCACGGGCTTGCCGGAACCGCTGAACCGGCATGTTCGTCAACTGGCAGACCAGACTTCTCAGGTGTTGATGGTCATGGCGCTGCGCGAGCTGGAGCAGCGCTGGGATGCGGAGGTGTACAGCGTCTACCAGGAGCGCCTGGCTTCACGCTACCCCATCGATCCGGCCGGGCCGGATGTGTCGCTCAAAGACTTCGAGGCATTCTTCGGCCCGCAGGGGCAGCTCAAACGCTTCCAGGATCAATACCTCACGGTATTTCTGAATGACAACCTCAATGCGCTCTATTCCAGCGCCGATGACGGCTATCTGGTCCGGCTGGAGGTGATGGAGCAGCTGAAGCAGGCGGAAGCGATCCGCAACGCGTTTTTCGACAACCGCGGCGAATTGAACGTGAGCTTTGGTCTGGAGCCGGTAGCCATCAGCAGCGGGTTGCGGGGCAGTGTCTTTGGTATGGATGGTCAGCTGCAGGCATTTGCCGATAAGGGCAAAGACCCGATAGGCATGACATGGCCAGGCCCTGCCGGGGAGAGCGGGCATAGCCGTGTCAGCTTGGTACAGGCAGCGGGTACGACGGTCAGCCTGGGTTATCAAGGCCCGTGGTCGTTCTACCGCCTGCTCAGTCGCGGTGGGCTGAACGCCCGCACACCGACCAGCGTCGATTTGAGCTTCAGAATTGCCGGTGAGTCTGCGCGTTACAAGTTCCACGCTACAAGCGCGAACAATCCCTTCACCCGCCAGCTGTTTGCGGGGTTCGCGTTGCCGCAGCGGTTGTTGCGCGACAGTGCGGCCAACGTAGTGGCAGAGCGCTGACATAGACCCAAAAAGAAATATCCCGATGCCTGGAGTGGATCGGGATTCTTCTTTAGCTGCACCAGCGGTTCAGTCTGGCCTGATCGCCCAGAGCTGCATTTCTAGGTTCGGGAACTCCCCCGCGATGTGGAAGCCAAAGCCACTCGCATCCTTGAACTGCTGCCAGGTTTCGTGCTGTCGATCCAGCTCGAAGTACACGAAGCCGGAGTGATGGGGTAGGTAGCGGGGCGTTACCAGCTGAGGGATCAGCGGTAGGCCCGGCATTTGCAGTTGGATGAAGTGGTGCAGTTTCTCAAGCGGGGCGACCTTGCCCTGCTGCTGGAACCGCTTGCGCAGATCGTCGCCGGGCAAGTCGGCACGCACGGCAAGAACGAACGTCGCATCCTCCAGCAGCTTGCGCTCATGCAGAACAGCTGTCAGCTCACCGTACTTTCTCTCCTGGATCGGCAGGGAAACCGCCCGAGGCTGCAGGATCGTGCTCAGTGATCGGCGCAGGGTTTCCTCCAGCACATGGAAGGACTCTGAGAGGTTGTCATGCTGATAGGCGGGGTAGTCCATGGGTAGCCGGCCATCATCGGTGAACGTCACCAGTTCACCGCAGGCTTGGCCCAGAGCGATATGCAGTTGTTCGGGGTGCACGTTGCGGCGACGTGCCAGGTGATGGAAGTACGGGTGTAAGCGGTTCAGTACCTGCAACAGGGCGAAATCGGTGACATCGGCGATGCCGGACTGGCCGGGTGAGCAGATCCGTTCGGCGAGGTTGCGTGCGCGTTCGCGGATGAGCCCCGTGGTTTCCTCAAGGAACCGGTGCAGGGCAGGGGCGCCCTTGAGGGAAATGCTGGTGGGGTAGAAGTGCTGATCGAGCAACAGGCTGCCGTCGGCGCGCTTGTCCATGACCTTGGCCAGTGCCAGGCAGCTGTAGGCGCTGTTGTCGTCATCCTGAAGCTTGAGCTGCAGGTTGGGGATGGCGACATCCAGGATCATCGAATCGCCGCTGCCGCCGTGGTTGTCCATGACGGGAACGCCTTTGGCGATGAAGCGGCCGTTCACATCCTCGCTGTCGGGCCAACGTACGGCGGGGGCGCCCGGCGCGTGCAAGGGAAGTGTCAGGTACACCTGTTTATTAGCGGTGCCTTGGGGAATTTCCAGTGGCGCGGGCGGTGGCATGTCACCGGGAATGTCGAAGACCGTGCCATCGGGCATCACGCCACGGGCGCGGATGATGGCGATCTTGCCGAAACTCAGGTACTCCGCATTCAATTCCAGTTCGCTGAACCCATAGAACGCATCGTTCAAACTGGAAACGCGCTGTTGCAGTGCCGACTCAGCGGCGAAGGCCATCTGCTGGAAGTGCTGGGGCTTGACGAACACGCCTTCTTTCCACAATACAGCGTTACGTGAAGTCATCGGGTATTCCTTCTTTCAATAGGGCTTTACGGGTTGCGGAGAAGTTCGCTGTCCTGACGCAGTTCGACGCCGTTGTTCTCGAAGTGGACGTGCACGGTGTGGCTGTAACCGCGGGGCTTGATGCGTATGGAATCCTTCCACTTGCCCTGTGGGTCATCCAGACGCGTCACGACAGCGATGTAGCGCGTACGCTCGTTGATCTCTTCATGTTCGATGAACTTGAAATGGCCCGGCACCAACCGGAAGTCGTCCACGCTGATCAGGGTGCTGCCCAGTGCTTTGTCCAGGTCTTCTTCCACTTGCTCATATGTGGCGTCCAGCAACAGGGAGTCGTCCCTGAGTTGAAGCACTTTGAAGGCGATGGAAGCGGGTGCTTGTCGCTGCGCTTGGGTGGCAGGCTCGGGGGCTTCGGATTGCGCTGCTGTGTAACTGGCCAATTGGGCAGGCGTACTGGGTGAGGCGGGGTAGTTCTGGTGCAGTTGTTCAGCCAGCGCACCTACCTTATCGGTCAAGCCAACGGCATCCGTGGCACTGAGGGTTACTGCCAGCCTTGCCGATTGTTCAAACGGCGGAGCAGGCTCCTCGTGGATTGCGTGCGCTGAGCTGGCGACAGCAGGTGGATCTGCGGCATACAGACTGAGCCCCACGTGGCTGATGTCATTGGTAGGGCCACCGACAGGGAGTGTCGGGTCTTTGAATACCTGATACGCCTTGCTGATCGAGCTACAGCCGCTGAGTGCCAAGCAAGCCAGAACCACACCGATGCGCTTGTTCATCGCATCTCCCTGCCGAAGATCTCGGCGATGGTGGGGTCAATGCGGGATTGCGCCACACGGTCCAGATACGCCTGGGGATCAAGCTCATCTGTATGCACGGGCTCTGAGGGGCGGAACAGACTCAATACATCGGTAGTCGGTTCGCCGAGGACCTGCAGTGGGCACAGACGCTGTGTGGTCTGTAGGGCTGAAAGCGGATTGTTGTCGGAGTGAAGCTCCGGCCGTTCCTCTACCTCGTGCTCATTGCCCAAGCGGATGGCAATCTGGTAATCGCCGATTTGCAGCCTGTCGTTGTGCCTGAGGCGGATTAATGCGCCAGACAGTAGTGCGGTGTCACTGCCGTTCATAAAGCTTGAGCTGCTGTGGTCGACGAGGCAGAAATGGCCTTCGTGCCAGCGGATTTCGCAATGCACCGGCAGGATGCGCGCCTCGCGATCGTGCAGCCGCCAGGTCGCTTGCGTGCCGAGCGTGCCGCCTGTTTTATCGAAACGGTGCTGCGGCTCACTGCCATGCAGGAGTGTTTCCGGGTTGAGGACGGCCAAGGTAAGACTGGGGGAGAGAACATGTGTACTCATGCGCGTACCGTGATGCGAACGGGGGGAGGTGTGGGGTCTTTGCGGTCAGCTATGAAGCTGGTCCAACCCAGGTGAGTGCCATGCTCGGCCCGGAGGCTGAAAGGCGGCGCCTCTTCGGCGCGCATGCGCAATTCCAGGTCGTACGCCCCGACATCGCGAAGCAGAAACTCCACCAGCCGGGCCAGACGGTGATAGTTGTCACCGCTGGGCAGGAATTCGCGAAACTGCCGCTGGTCCAGCCCTGCGATCACGATGGTGAACTTGCTGCTGCGTGACTCGGTGGTGCCGCCCACCAGGAAGTTATCGTTGAGCGTGCAATTGCGTGAACCCAAGCCATTGCGCTGAGACTGCGGTATCTGCACGACGCGTTTCTCGAACTCACGGATCGTCACATCCTGAAGATCGAAGCAGTGCGCGATCATGCCTGCCACCATGCCCGGTGATCGGCTGCGGCTGGCGATCATTCCTACGAAGCTCAACAAGCGGCTCCAGGGCAAGGGAGTCGCCCCGCGCAACGCCGCGTCATCCAGACCGATCATCGCGAAGATGTAACGAGAGAAGCCGTCTGTGGCGCCCGGTTGGAAGCGCCGGTAATAGCGGTACTTGCGCCAACCCTGATGCAACAGGGTATGCAGACGATGGTTGAAGAAGTTGAAATAGGCCGGTCGTACACCGATGCTCTGCGCATTCTCATAGGCCACTTCGTCAAGGTAATAGCTGGGAAGCGGCGAATCGGTTCCATGCAAGCCCAGGAAGGTGGCCTGAATGCGGTAGCGATCCTCCCCCATGCGCTCAGCACTGAGTACATCGGCGATGGGGAATGACAGTTTTGGAGATACCTCCAGCCGTAAGCGTCTTCGGGTTTGGGGGGAGAGGGGGCGCAGTTCAAGATCATCATCGTGTACCTGGTACATCAACTCCAGAAGCTGGAAGTACGAGTACTGATGGGCCTTAGGCAACATGCGGTCCACAGCATCATGGACTTTCTTTTCTGATTCAGCGTCCATGTCAAATCCTCAGGGAGTGGTGTGGTTTCTATATGTAGGACGTATTTGTAGGAATAATTACCGGTCGGCAGGAATTGATTAAACAAATGGCTCGGCGGTAGTTGCCCTTAAAAGAAAACCATGCAATGAGGAAGGGCTTCCGGTCGAGGCACGAAGTGTAAGCAGATGTTGTCAGGAAGTTAATCGCCGCTCTATCGTGCAGGCCACAGCATTTTCCCGTGCAAAATATGTCTGGCGCGTGGGATGTTCGGTCGTGTTGGTTGCTGCTGTTTATTCCGCGTGATGCGGTGGGGCAGTACAGAGTTCCGAGTCACATGCTCGGTTACTGCGGCCGGTTAGCAGTAACGACACCCTGGATGGTCGATCAGACAATTGTCGTGTGGACATTCGATTGGTGCCTGAAGGTAATGCATGCGTCGAGCTAGAGGCCGGAGGGCGTTCACTTCGCAGAGATGAGGCTGTGTGAGTACGTGATGCGTAAGGACATGCCTGGCATCTTGGACGCCCACCATGTCCACCTCACAGAAGTTCAGCTTCCGAGGGACACCATTGGGTTTCTCGGGATTTCACACAGTCCCTAGAACTCCACCTTGCCCCGCCCCGCCTTGACATTGCTGCGCCTGGCTTTTCCTTCAAGGCGGCGTGTCTTCGAGCCGAGGGTCGGCTTGGTGGGGCGGCGTTTCTTCTCGGTCTTGCCGGCAGTAATGATCAACTCGGCAAGACGCGTCAGTGCGTCAGCGCGGTTTTGCTCTTGGGTGCGGTACTGTTGGGCCTTGATGATCAATACGCCGTCACCGGTGATGCGACTGTCACGCAGCGCCAGCAGCCGCTCCTTGTAAAACTCGGGCAGCGACGAGACGGGAATGTCGAAGCGCAGGTGCACGGCGCTGGACACCTTGTTGACATTCTGCCCACCTGCGCCTTGCGCGCGGATGTATGTCAGTTCGATGTCGGCATCTGGCAGATGCACGTTATTAGAGATGGTCAGCATGGCATGGCCCTTGTCATTGCCTTCCATTATCGCAGCCTTCGCCACTCGCCCACAGAACAAAACAAGTTTGACCTCAACCACAGAGGAGCGAGCCCCTTAAAGGGGAATTAAGGGTGGCAGATCGCCTGGGCGGGGCAACTTGTTGCAGTAAAAAAGCCCCTGGCATGCTAAACCAGTCGGCCCCGCCTGCCATGAAGAGTGCCCCGGTGAAATCCATTCGCCTGACCCTTGTTTGCCACGCCATGACCCAAGCCCAGAAGACTGGCTGCATGCCCAAGGCTGATGACAGCATCCTTGCGCTGGCACAACCGCTGCTGGCAATCGGGCCTGCGGTGCAGGTACTGACAGCGCCGGAGCGCCGAGCTTGCGAGACGGCGGCTTGGTTATCGGCGCAGACACAGGCGCGTGTCGAGCCTGCGTTGGCAGATTGCGACTTGGGGCAGTGGCAGGGGCTGTCGCTCAAGCAGTTGCAGGCGCAGAACCCGCAGGCGTTGTCCGAGTGGTTGGATAATCCGGCCAGCGCGCCACATGGCGGGGAATCTTTTGCGCAACTGTGCCAGCGCGTGGCGGCTTGGCTGGCGGCGTTCGATACGCCGGGCGAATGGCTGGCAGTTACCCACCCCATGGTCATCCGTGCCGTGCTGGTACAGCTGTTGGGGTGCCCGTTGAGCGCGCATCAGCGCATCGATGTGCTGCCGCTATCGCGCCTTGAACTCAGCTTTGCCGGGCAGTGGCGGCTGCGTCTGGGCGCCTAGCGGCGGCAAGCGTGGTTCAGAACGCCAGCTTGTAGCCGATCAGCAGCAGCATCGCCGCCAGGCAAGGGCGCAATACGCGGTCGGAAATGCGCCCGGTCAGGTGGCTGCCCATGTAGATACCCGGCAGCGAGCCGAGCAGCAGGTAACCCAGCAACGACCAGTCCATGTTGCCCATGCCGGCGTGGCCCAGGCCCGCAACCAGGGTCAGCGGTACCGCATGGGCGATTTCGGTGCCGACCAGGCGTCGGGTGACCAGGAACGGGTACAGCAGGAACAGTGCCACGGTACCCAAGGCGCCGGCGCCGATGGAGGTGAGGGTAACCATGACACCCAGCACCACGCCAGTGAGCACGGTAAGCGTGTTGAGGCTGCGGTCGCTGAGGTGGTAGTGATCACCGGCATGGCGGCTGGCGAAGGCCTGCAGGCGCGACTTGAACAGAATGGCCAGTGCGGTGAGGATCAACACCACCGCCAGGCCCTGTTTGATGATGGCGTTGAGCGCCGACGTGTCGGTGTGCAGGGTACTGAGGAACCACAGGGTGATGGCGGCGGCGGGTACGCTGCCCAGGCTCAGCAGGCCGGTGATTTTCCAGTCGATGTTCTTGTTGCGGGCATGCACCCAGACGCCACTGGCCTTGGTGATGGCGGCATACAGCAGGTCGGTGCCGACAGCGGTGGCCGGGTTGATGCCAAACCACAAGAGGATAGGGGTCATCAGCGAGCCGCCGCCCACGCCGGTCATGCCGACGATGAAACCTACAACCAGCCCGGCAAGGGTGAAACCGAAAGAACCTACATCCATACGCTACTCGACTGCCCAACTTTGCCCGTTATCGGATGGAAGCCAGCATATAGAATTTTTTATAGCCAAATAGACTTGTTCGTTATTAGGTTATAACCGCGTGGCGTCTGCACGGGTGCGTGAAAGCGCGCCTTAACGGTCTGTCATGACCACCATCACATGCGCATCCCCGCCATCCTCGCTTTCCGACAGATAGATATGCCCCACCTGGCTGTTGAAGTACGCGGTCTCCTGGGGGCCGATGCTGACCGCTTCACCGGTCTCGAACTCGATACGCACACGCCCGCAGATGACCAAGGCGAACTCCTGGCCAGGATGGCGGATAAAATCGTCGAACTGCCCGCGTTCGCGGGCGATGATGCGGGCATAGGCCGGGGTCATGCGGCGCTCGGGGAAGGCGCCGGCAATCGGGTGATAGTCGTAGGTGCCGGTCGCGTAGCCCGCAACGGCCGCCAGTGAATCAACCACCACGGTCACCGGTACTGGCGTATCGGCCGTGCCGCTGGCACGGAACAACTGGGCGATATCGACATTCAGGGCGCGGGCGGCGGCGGCCAGTTTTTCGTAACTGACCGAGACCTGGGCAAGCTCCATTTTCGACAACGTCGACACCGGCACGCCGCTGGCTTCGGACAACTGCTTGAGGGTCAGCTGGCGCGCCTTGCGCACCTGGCGCAGGCGCCTGCCGACGGCGGCGCGGTCTAGCAGGGGCAAAGCATCGGGGCGGTCATCGGGCATTCGGTG
>NZ_JANIAG010000152.1:0-13684 GCF_028682155.1 Pseudomonas sp. 39004 | reverse complement strand
CCAGCAATCTATGCGGCGAAGCTGAGACCCAGGGGCCGCTACGCAGCCCTTTCGCGACGCAAGGCCGCTCCTACTGGAATCGTGCACGAGGGGGGCCTAAATCCTTGGCAGTGCTCAATCGTCTAACTACGGAGGAAATTGAAGAGCTGATTTCTTAGGAGATTCCCTGTGCAAGAGCTGCTCGATACAGTCGTATCGTTGTCCACCCAAAAACGTAAGGCGTTGGCAGCCTTGCTCAAGAAACAAGGCGTCAACCTGTATGGGGTCACGCCGATCTTCCCGAGGGATCCAGAAGCGCCGGTACTGCTTTCCTATGCCCAGCAGCGGCTATGGATACTGTCACAGCTGGGCGAGGTGGGTACCGCGTACAACCTCTCGTCCGTCCTGCGCTTCAAAGGGCATTTGGACACGGCGGCCCTGCAGCGTAGCTTCGAGGCTTTGATCGCCCGTCATGAGACCCTGCGCACCACGTTCCGCCTGGAAGGGGAGCAGGCCGTGCAGGTGGTCCATCCGCACAGCCCCTTCAAGTTGATGTTCGAGCAGTTGGAGCAGACCGATGACGCCAGCGTGCGTGGTCATGTCGAGCACGAAGCTCATCTGCCCTTCGACCTGCAAACCGGCCCGCTGCTGCGGGTGAAGTTGCTGGGCCTGGCACAGGACGAACATGTGCTGGTGCTGACCCTGCACCACATCGTGTCCGACGGTTGGTCGATGCCCGTGATGATCAATGAGCTGGTGCAGCTCTACCACGGCTACAGCCAAGGGCAGGCGGTGGACCTGCCTGTGCTGCCGGTGCAGTACGCCGACTACGCCACCTGGCAGCGTAACTGGATGGAGGCCGGCGAGCAGGCGCGACAGCTGGCCTACTGGACGGCGCAACTCGGTGACGAGCAACCCGTGCTGGCGCTGCCTGCCGATCGGCCGCGGCCAGCGATAAGCAGCTATCAGGGCGCCCGAGTTACCGTGGCCATCGACAACACGTTGGCTGGCGCGCTGAAGCAATTGGCCCAGCAACAGGGCGCCACACCCTTCATGGTGTTGTTGGCCAGCTTCCAGGCATTGCTGCACCGCTACAGCGGGCAGTCCGACATCCGCGTCGGTGTGCCGGTCGCCAACCGTAACCGGGTCGAGACCGAGCGGCTGATCGGCTTCTTCGTCAACACCCAGGTGCTGCGCGCCGAATTCGACCTGCAGATGACCTTCAATCAGCTGCTGCAACAGGTCAAGCAGCGTGCGCTAGGCGCTCAGGCGCATCAGGACCTGCCGTTCGAACAGCTGGTGGAGGCCCTGCAGACCGAACGCAACCTCAGCCACAGCCCTCTGTTCCAAGTGATGTACAACCACCAGACCCAGGCCAAAGGCGAGCGCCGCAGTTTGCCGGGCCTGGAAATGGAAGAGCTGGCCTGGGACAGCCACACGGCCAAGTTCGACCTGACCCTGGACACCTTCGAGCATGAGCAAGGCATCAGTGCTGCACTGACCTATGCCACCGACCTGTTCGAGGCCAAGACCATCGAACACATGGCCAATCATTGGCTGAAGCTGCTGCAGGGGATCGTCCGCGAACCAGAGCAGCGCATTACCGACCTGCCTCTGTTGGCAGAGCATGAGCAGGCTCGGATCGTTCAGGACTGGAACCGCAACCCGACGAAATTCCCCAGCGAGCACACGCTCCATCAGTTGATCGAAGCCCAGGTCGAGTTATCGCCTGGTTCACCCGCCGTGAGTTTTGGCGCTCAGACACTCAGCTACGGCGAATTGAACCGCCGCGCCAACCGCCTGGCGCACAAGCTGCGCGAACTGGGCGTGGGGCCCGACGTGCTGGTGGGGCTTGCCGTAGAGCGCAGTCTGGACATGGTCGTGGGCCTGCTCGGCATCCTCAAGGCGGGCGGCGCCTATGTGCCGCTGGACCCGGAGTCCCCCCAGGATCGCCTCGCTTACCTGTTCGAGGACAGTGGCATCGGCTTGTTGCTGACCCAAAGCCACTTGCGTGACGCCTTGCCCATTCCGGCAGGCATCCAAAGCCTGAATCTGGATGACACGGCACTGGCCGACTACAGCGAAGCCAACCTGGCTGGCGTGGTATCGCCGCAGAACCTGGCATACGTGATCTACACCTCCGGGTCCACTGGCAAGCCCAAAGGGGCGCTGTTGACGCACCATAACGTGGCGCGTTTGTTCGCGGCCACCCAGGAGTGGTTCCGCTTCGATGCCAGTGACGTGTGGACGGTGTTCCACTCCTACGCGTTCGATTTTTCCGTGTGGGAGCTGTACGGCGCGCTGCTGTATGGCGGCAAGGCGGTCATCGTGCCGCGAGACGTGGCGCGTTCTTCGCAGGATTTCCATGCGTTGTTGGTCAGCGAGCAGGTAACGGTGCTGAACCAGACGCCATCGGCATTCCAGCAACTGATTCCACTTGCCTGCGAAGCCGCGCGAGGCGGCAGCCAGTTGGCATTGCGGTATGTGGTGTTTGGCGGTGAGGCGCTTGATGTGAGCAGCCTCAAGCCATGGTTCGACGTATTCGGCGACCGTCAGCCACGCCTGATCAACATGTATGGCATCACCGAGACGACGGTGCATGTGACCTACCGGCCGATCAGCCTGGATGATCTCAAGAATGTTGGCAGCAGCCCCATTGGCGAGGTCATTCCAGACCTGAGTTGCTACTTGCTCGACGGCACCTTGAACACGATCGTGCCAGGCAGCCACGGTGAACTGATGATTGGCCAGGATGGCCTTGCGCGTGGCTATCACGGTCGTCCAGCGTTGACGGCTGAGCGTTTCGTGCCGAACCCCTTCGATAGCCAGGGTGGTCGCCTGTACCGCTCGGGCGATTTGGCCCGCTATGGCGGTGATGGCGTAATCGACTACCTGGGGCGAATTGATCACCAGGTGAAGATTCGTGGTTTCCGTATCGAACTGGGTGAGATCGAAGCACGCCTGCAGGAGCAGGGCGCTGTGCGTCAGGGCGTGGTGCTGGCTCAGGATGGCCCGCAAGGCAAGCAGTTAGTGGGGTATGTGGTGCCGGGTGACAGCTCGGTCCTGGACAGCCTCGAAAGCCAGGTTCTTCTGCGGGGTTCCCTGCGCGAAGCGCTCAAGGCAAGCCTGCCGGACTACATGGTGCCGGCTCATGTGCTGTTCCTGGCCAGCTTGCCGCTGACCGGCAACGGAAAGTTGGATCGCAAGGCGCTGCCGCAACCGGATGCCAGCCTGCTGCAGGGCCAGTTCACTGCGCCGCAAAGTGCATTGGAGCAGCGGATTGCGGCGATCTGGGCCGATGTGCTGAAGCTGGACAAAGTGGGCCTTTACGACAACTTCTTTGAATTGGGTGGCCACTCCTTGCTGGCGACCCAGGTGATGGCTCGCCTGCAGGTTGAGCTGGGCATCAACCTGCCGCTCGCCTTGCTGTTCCAGGCGGAAAACCTGCAGGCATACGCAGCCATGATCAGTGGCTTGAATACCAATACCGATGCGGACCTGGACGACCTTCAGGACTTCATGAGCGAGCTTGAGGCAGTTTGAGATGCAAACGGATAACAGAAACATGGAACTGGTAAAACGCTTCATTGGCCTGCCCCTGCCGCAGCGCAAGCTGTTTCTTGAAAAGCTCGCATCGAAAGGCATGAGCCTTGCGCAGTTGCCGATCCCACAAAGCCGTGCTGATTTTGACCAGGTTCCGCTTTCCTTCGCTCAGCAGCGGCAGTGGTTTCTTTGGCAGCTTGAGCCGCAAAGTTCTGCCTACAACATTCCCGCTGCCTTGAAGTTCACCGGTGCGCTGGATATCGCCGCTTTGCAGCGCAGCTTCGAGTCGTTGATCGCCCGCCACGAAACGTTGCGCACTACCTTCCGGTTGGAGGGCGAGCAGACCGTACAGGTCATTCATCCGCACATGCCGTTCGAGCTGGTTGTGGAGGCTGTCGAGGCCACAGCGCCGAGCGGTGTTCGTGCCAGCCTGGAAGATGAGGCCCAGCAACCCTTCGATCTGGAGCATGGGCCGCTGATGCGGGCCAGGCTGCTGCAGTTGGGGGCGCAAGAGCACGTGCTCACACTGACGTTGCACCACATCGTGGCGGACGGATGGTCCTTGCCGGTGATGGTGGATGACCTGGTCAGGCTCTATGAGGGCTACAGCCAAGGCCGCGACGTGCTGTTGCCGACGCTGGCGATCCAGTACGCCGACTATGCCATCTGGCAGCGGGCCTGGATGCAGGCCGGTGAACAGGACCGGCAACTGGCCTACTGGAAAGAGCAGTTGGGCGACCAGCAGCCGGTGCTGGAGCTGCCGACTGATCGCCCGCGCCCGGCGGTCTACAGCCAGCAAGGCGCACGGCTGGAAATCCCGTTGGGCGGGGAACTGGTCGGTTCGCTCAAGCAATTGGCACAGCAGCAGGGCGTGACACCCTTCATGCTGTTGCTCGCCAGCTTTCAAACGCTGTTGCACCGTTACTCCGGGCAGGCGGATATCCGCGTGGGTGTGCCGATCGCCAACCGCAACCGTGCGGAGACGGAGCGCCTGGCGGGCTTCTTCGTCAATACCCAGGTACTGCGTGCCGAATTCGAACTGAGCACCACCTTTACCGAGCTGCTGGAGCAGGTCAGGAAACGTGCACTGGGCGCACAGGCGCACCAGGACTTGCCGTTCGAACAACTGGTCGAGGCCTTGCAGCCAGAGCGCAGCCTCAGCCACAGCCCATTGTTCCAGGTGATGTACAACCACCAGACCGAGACCAAAAAGGGTGAAGGGCGTAACCTGCCTGGCCTGGTGATGGAAGAGATCGCCTCGGACAGCCACGTGGCCAAGTTCGACCTGGCACTGGACACGTTCGAGCACGAAGCCGGTATCAGCGCGGCATTGACGTATGCGACCGATCTGTTCGATACGGCCACCGTCGAGCGCATGGCAGGGCACTGGTTGAACTTGCTCGTCAGCATCGCAGGGCAGCCGCACCAGCCTGTTGCTGGCTTGGCAATGCTGAGCCCGCACGAACAGCAGTTGGTCATCAAAGACTGGAACAGCACCCAAGCCGATTACCCTGCCGAACGCAGCCTGCACCAGTTGTTCGAGGCCCAGGTCAAGGTGTCACCCGATGCGCCGGCATTGCTGTTCGGCGAGCAGGTGCTGAGCTATACGGCGCTGAATCAACGGGCCAACCAGTTGGCACACAGACTTCGCGAGCAGGGGGTGGGGCCGGATGTGCTGGTGGGCATCGCCATGGAGCGCAGCCCCGAAATGGTAGTTGGCCTGCTGGCGATCCTGAAGGCGGGTGGCGCCTATCTGCCGCTCGACCCTGAGTACCCGCAGGACCGTATCGAGTACATGCTCGAGGACAGCCAGTCGATCTTGCTGCTGTCCCAGTCGCACCTGCTTGCGCGCATGCCTGAAGCGTTTCATGCCCGGACCTTGTTGCTCGATCAGTTGTCGCTGGAGAGCTACCCGGTAACCGATCCGGTCTGCATGACCGAACCGGGCAATCTGGCCTACAGCATCTACACCTCCGGGTCCACGGGCAAACCCAAGGGCGTGTTGATCGAGCATCGAAACGTAACGGCGCTGATTGGCTGGGCGCTGACGGTCTATAGCCAGCAGGACCTGTGTGGTGTGCTGGCATCTACTTCGATCTGTTTCGACCTGTCGGTGTGGGAGCTGTTCGTCACGCTGTCGGCTGGAGGCTACGCGGTGCTCGCTGCCAACGCCCTCGAGCTGCCGCACCTGGCGGCCAAAGACCGGGTGCGTCTGGTCAACACCGTGCCATCGGCGATCAAGATGCTGCTTGAGACCGGCGAACTGCCGGCGACCGTGCGCACCATCAACCTTGCTGGGGAGGCGCTGAAGCAGTCGCTGGTCGACGAGTTGTATGCGACCGGGCATGTGCAGCAGGTTTATGACCTGTACGGCCCCTCCGAGGACACCACCTACTCCACCTTTACCCTGCGTTGCGCCAATGGCAGGGCGAACATCGGCCGGCCGATTGCCAACAGTGCGGTTTATCTGCTGAGTGAGGCCGTCGCGCCGGTACCGGTAGGGGTAAACGGTGAGTTGTACATGGCCGGTGCTGGGTTGGCACGGGGCTATCTCGGCCGCCCTGGGTTGACGGCCGAACGCTTCATTCCTGATCCGTTCGATGAGCAGGGCGGCGGCAGGATGTACCGCACCGGCGACCTTGCCCGTTATCAGGACAATGGGCTGATCGAGTACGCGGGTCGCATCGATCATCAGGTGAAGATCCGCGGGTTCCGTATCGAACTGGGGGAGATCGAGTCACGACTGCAGGCTCAGGAGGCTGTCCGCGAAGCGGTCCTGTTGGCTCAGGACGGCCCAACTGGCAAACAGCTGGTAGGTTATGTGGTGCCGGCCGACGATACCGTGATGGCCACCCCCGCGCGGCAATCAGCGCTGCGCGATGCGCTGCGTGGCCAGCTCAAGCAAACCCTGCCGGATTACATGGTGCCAGCGCAGTTGGTATTCCTTGAGGCGCTGCCGCTGACCCCGAATGGCAAGCTGGATCGCAAGGCATTACCGCAGCCCGATATCAGCCTGTTCCAAGTTGAATACCTTGAACCTCGTACTGAACTGGAGCGGGATATTGCGGCTGTCTGGGCCGGCGTGTTGAAACTGGACAAGGTAGGGCTTACCGACAACTTCTTCGAACTCGGTGGCGACTCGATCATTTCCTTGCAGGTGGTCAGCCGTGCGCGCCAGGCGGGCATCCACTTCACGCCCAAGCAACTGTTCCAATACCAGACTGTACAAGGTTTGGCTTCGGTTGCCCGGTGTGCGGACAACGTTGTCATCGACCAGGGTGCAGTCACCGGCACCACGCCGCTGACTCCGGTTCAGCACTGGTTCTTCGATCAGGCGATGGCGCAACCTCACCACTGGAACCAGTCGGTGCTGCTGGCACCAAGCGTGAGCATTGATCCGCAGCATCTGGCTACGGCGCTGCAACACGTGCTGCAGCAGCATGACGCCCTGCGCCTTGGTTTCGATCAGGCAGACGGACAGTGGCAAGGCACGTTCAATGAGGTCGATACGCAGGGCATCCTGTGGGATCGCTCGTTTAGCGACATGGACTCGCTTTTGCACGCAGCCGGTGAGGCGCAGCGCAGTTTCGCGCTCGGCGGCCCGTTGGTACGGGTGCTACTGGGCACGCTGCCGCAGGGTGAACAGCGACTGCTATTGGTCGTCCATCACCTGGTCGTTGACGGTGTGTCATGGCGCGTGCTGCTGGAGGACCTGCAGCAGGCCTACATGGCAGCCTCGGCCGGCCAGCCTGCCGAACTGCCTGCCAAGACCAGCGCATACAAGGCGTGGGCCGAACGCCTGCAGGCTTATGCCAAGAGTGCCGATCTGGCCAAGGAGCTGACCTACTGGCACGCGCAACTGCAACATGCTGACGATGATTTGCCCCGTGATCATCAGCAAGGTGGCAATCAAGTAAGTCACGCCGCCTATGCGAGCACCCATCTGGACGCGCAGTGGACCCGCAAGCTTCTGCATGAAGCGCCCATGGCCTACCGTACCCAGATCAACGACCTGCTGCTTGCAGCGCTGGCGCGGGTGGTGGCACGTTGGACCGGGCGCTCCAACGTGCTGGTACGCCTTGAAGGACATGGCCGTGAGGACGTGTTCGACGACCTGGACCTGACACGCACCGTGGGCTGGTTCACCAGTATCTATCCGGTGAACCTGAGCGCTCAGGCGCAACTGGATAGCTCGATCAAAGTCATCAAGGAACAACTGCGGGCAGTACCCAACAAAGGTATTGGTTACGGGCTGCTGCGCTATCTTGGCAGCGATGACGGTCGGCAGGTTCTGGATAACCTGCCGCAGGGCGAAATTGTCTTCAACTACCTGGGGCAATTCGACGGCAGTTTCCAGGAAGAAGGCAGCGTCTTCACGCCTGCCAAGGAGTACGGCGGGGCCAATCAAAGCGACGATGCGCCATTGGGTAGCCTGTTGGCATTGAACGGGCAGGTTTACGCTGGCGAGCTGAAGATGGGGTGGACCTTCAGCCGCGAACTGTTCAACGAGTCGACCATTCAGCGGTTGGCCGAAGAGTACGCCCAAGAGCTCAAAGCGCTGATCACCCACTGCTGCCAGACGGCGAATCGTGGGGTTACACCATCGGACTTCCCTCTGGCCAACTTGAGCCAGGCCGAACTGGACAAGCTGCCGGTACCTGCAGCCGAGATTGCCGATATCTACCCGTTGGCGCCCATGCAGCAGGGCATGCTGTTCCATACGCTGTACGAGCAGTCGGCAGGCAACTACATCAACCAGTTGCGTGTGGACGTGACAGGGTTGGACGTGGAGCGCTTCAGGCATGCCTGGCAGGGCGCGCTAGCTGCGTACGATATTCTGCGAACCGGCTTTGTCTGGCAGGGCGACTTGGACCACGCGGTGCAGATCGTGCACAAGCACGTCGAATTGCCGTTCACTGAACAGGATTGGCGCAATCAGCCGGCAGATGATAAGGCGCTGGAGGTGTTGGCCGAAAGCGAGCGGCAGCGTGGTTTCGTGCTGGATGCAGCGCCCTTGCTGCGCCTGGTGTTGGTGCGTACTGGCGACGATCGATATCACCTGATCTGCACCCATCATCACATCCTGATGGATGGATGGAGTACCTCGCGTCTGTTGGGGGAAGTGCTGCAGCGCTATGCAGGCCAGGCTCTGCCGACCCAGACTGCGCATTACCGCGAATACATCGCTTGGTTGCAGCGCCAGGATTCGGTTGCCGCTGAAACATTCTGGAAGGGCCAGTTGACGGCGCTGGAACAACCGACGCGCCTGGTGCATGCCATACGCATGGCGCCGGGTGATCAGGCATCTGGTCACGCCGCCTTCCATCAGGTTTTCGACCGCGAGCAGACAACACGTATCGAAGCGTTCGCCCGGGCCAACCGTGTCACGGTCAATACGCTGATGCAATCTGCGTGGATGCTTCTTCTGCATCGCTATACGGGGCAATCGACCGTCTGCTTCGGCGCTACCGTGGCAGGGCGACCGGCGGATCTGCCAGGTGTCGAGGAACAGATCGGCCTGTTCATCAACACGCTGCCTGTGATCGGCTCTCCTCGAGTTGAGCAGACCGTGGCGCAGTGGATCAGCCAGGTGCAGGCGAGCAACCTTGCCTTGCGCGAGTTCGAGCACACCCCGCTGTACGAAGTTCAGCGCTGGGCAGGCCTGGGGGGCGAGGCACTGTTCGACAACCTGCTGGTGTTCGAGAGCTACCCGGTGTCCGAAGCGCTCCAGCAAGGCGCGCCAGCCGGTTTGCAGTTTGGTGAAGTGGCCAATCGTGAGCAGACCAACTATCCACTGAGCGTGGCAATCGGGCTCGGCAATGTACTGTCCGTGCGTTACACCCATGATCGAACACTGTGGAGTACGCAGGCCATCGAAGGGGTCGCCAGCCACTTCGCCAACCTGCTTGAGGCGCTCGTTGAAGATGCCTCCACGGCACTGGGCGACCTGCCTCTGCTTGATCCGCAGGCATGGCGCTTGATGGTATCGGAATGGAATTGCCAGGCTGCCGCCAGCGACGATGAACGCAGTGTCAGCCAGTTGATCGAAGCGCAGGTCGCACGCACGCCTGATGCCGTGGCAGTGCTATTCGAGGCGCAATCGTTGAGCTATGCCGAGCTGAACCGCAAGGCCAATCAACTGGCAGGCAAGTTGCGTGAGCTTGGCGTAGGCCCGGATGTGCTGGTGGGCATCGCCATGGACCGCAGCCTGGAGATGGTGGTGGGGTTGTTGGCGATTCTCAAGGCTGGCGGCGCCTATGTGCCGCTCGATCCGGATTACCCGCAGGACCGGCTGGCCTACATGCTCGAAGACAGTGATGTGCGCCTGTTGCTGACGCAGCAATCATCGCTTGAGCACGTGCCGGTTCCGACAGGGATGCACTGCGTGGTCGTCGACCGAGCAGATGAAATCGCAGGTTATCCAGGCGAGAACCTGACGCAAACCAGTGTTGCGCAGAACCTGGCCTACGTTATCTACACGTCTGGATCGACTGGCAAACCGAAAGGTGCAGGCGTTGATCAGCAAGCGCTCTGTGGGCGCCTGATCTGGATGCAGAATACGTATGGACTCAGCGAGCACGATGTGGTCCTGCAAAAAACATCGTTCAGCTTCGATGTCTCTGTGTGGGAGTTGCTCTGGCCGTTGACGTGCGGTGCCAAGGTGTTGCTGGCGCGTCAGGGCGATCAGCGTGACCCAGCGCTTCTGATCGACCTGATCCGCGCCCATGGCGTCACGACGTTGCACTTCATACCGTCGATGCTCAAAAGCTTCCTTGAAGCGGAGCATGTTGCTCGCTGCGATAGCCTCAAGCGATTGTTCTCCGGTGGCGAGGCCATTACCCATGACCTGCTCAACAGGGCCTTGGAGCGCTTGCCGCACGTGGCGATCTACAACCGTTATGGTCCGGTCGAGGCGACGATCAACGCGACCCACAGTGAGCGCTTGGGCGTCCGGCAGGGTGATGTAGAAATCGGCAAGGCGCTTCCTGATACGCGCATCCATATCCTCGATTCGGGCCTTAATCCGGTACCTGTAGGTGTGTGTGGCGAGCTCTACATCGGTGGTCGAGCCCTGGCGCGTGGCTATCACCGCAAGGCCCAGCTTTCGGCAGAGCGTTTCATCCCCGATCCGTTTGGCAAGCCGGAGGGTGAACGCCTGTACCGCACAGGTGATCTGGCGCGCTACCGTGTAGATGGGGTCGTCGAATACGTCGGGCGTATCGACCATCAGGTGAAAATTCGCGGTTTCCGTATCGAACTGGGTGAAATCGAAGCGCGCCTGCAGGGGTTGTCGGGGGTGCGTCAAGCCGTGGTATTGGCTCAGCCAGGGCCGCATGGGAGCCAACTGGTGGGTTATGTCGTGCCGGCCGAGCCATCGGTGATGCAAGGCGGCCTTGATGCCCAGTCAACGCTGCGTGACGCCCTGCGTGTCGAACTCAAGGCGGCATTGCCTGAGTACATGGTGCCAGCACACCTGCTGTTCCTGGATAAACTGCCGCTGTCACCGAATGGCAAACTGGACCGCAAGGCCCTTCCACAAGCGGATGCCAGCCTGTTGCAGCAGGCCTACATCGAACCGCAAACGGACCTGCAGCGAACGATTGCAGCGATCTGGGCGGACGTATTGAAACTGGACAAGGTGGGGTTGGCCGACAACTTCTTCGAGTTGGGCGGCGACTCGATCATTTCCTTGCAAGTGGTCAGCCGAGCGCGGCAAGCAGGGATTCAGTTCACCCCCAAGGAACTGTTCGAACACCAGACGGTACAAGGACTGGCATCGGTCGCCCGGCTGTCGGCAGGCTTGAGCATCGACCAGGGCCTTGTGCTTGGCGACATGCTGCTGACCCCGATTCAGCGTCGATTCTTCGAGGCGGATATCCCCGAGCGCCATCACTGGAACCAGTCGCTGCTTCTCACGCCGCGTACAGTGCTGGACGCGGATCAACTGGAAGCGGCTTTGCAGGCGTTGCTAGTGCATCACGATGCGCTGCGCTTGCAGTTCGCACCATCAGCTGGCAACTGGTCAGCCAGATTCGGTACGGCAGAGCCGCAAAGGGTGTTGTGGACCCGTACGCTGGCCGACGCCGACGCGCTGCAAGGGCTCGCCAACGAGGCGCAATGCAGCCTCGACCTAAAGCAAGGGCCGTTGTTGCGAGCCGTGCTGGCTTTGCTGCCAGATGGTAGCCAGCGGTTGCTGCTGGTGATCCACCACCTGGTCGTGGACGGTGTTTCGTGGC
The DNA here is from genome assembly GCF_028682155.1 of Pseudomonas sp. 39004. Taxonomy (NCBI): domain Bacteria; kingdom Pseudomonadati; phylum Pseudomonadota; class Gammaproteobacteria; order Pseudomonadales; family Pseudomonadaceae; genus Pseudomonas; species Pseudomonas sp. 39004. Next base: position 1,925 of record NZ_JANIAG010000152.1, on the reverse strand, counting down.
GGGTATTGCTGGAAGACCTGCAACAGGCCTATGCGTCGCTCCGCTCCGGCCAAGCGCCAAGCTTGCCGGCCAAGACCAGTTCGTTCCAGGCCTGGGCTCAACGCATGCAGGCCTACGCCAATAGCACCGCACTTGAGCATGAGGTGAGCTATTGGCAAGGTAGCCTGCAAACGGCTCGAGACACTTCGTTGCCTGTGGATTACCCGGGAGGCGAAAACCTGGTCAGGTATGCCGCCTCGGTGGCCACCCGCCTGGATAAGACCAGCACCCGTCAGCTCTTGCAGGACGCGCCAGCGGCCTATCGCACGCAGATCAACGACCTGTTGCTGACCGCATTGGCGCGGGTGCTTACGCGTTGGATAGGGCAGCCAGAAGTAGTTGTTCGGCTGGAAGGGCATGGACGGGAAGATGTGTTCGAGGATATCGATCTGACCCGTACCGTCGGGTGGTTCACCAGTGTCTATCCGGTGAAGTTGACCCCGAGCGCCGGGATGGCCGACTCGGTCAAAGCCATCAAGGAACAACTGCGCGCGGTGCCCGAAAAGGGCATTGGTTATGGCGCGCTGCGGTTCCTGGGGCGTGACGAACACAGGCAGGCACTGGAGCGGTTGCCGCAAGGTGAGGTTGTCTTCAACTACTTGGGCCAGTTCGACGGTAGCTTTGGCGATGAGGCAGGGTTGTTCGTGCCTGCTAAAGAGTACAGCGGTGACACCCATGACCAGGCAGCGCCACTGAGCAACGTGCTGGCTATCAACGGCCAGGTGTATGGAGGGGAACTCAAGCTTGGCTGGACCTTCAGCACAGCGTTGTTCGATGAGTCGACAGTCCAACGCCTGGCCGACGAGTACGCCGAAGAGCTCAAGGCTCTGATTGCCCATTGCTGCGTGTCTGAACACCGTGGGTTCACCCCATCGGACTTCCCCTTGGCACGGTTGAGCCAGGCACAATTGGACAACCTGACCGTGGCGGCGGCTTCGATCGCCGATGTCTATCCGTTGTCGCCGATGCAGCAGGGTATGTTGTTCCACACGCTCTACGACCAGCAGGCCGGTAACTACATCAATCAGTTGCGTGTGGACGTGGATGGGCTGGATGTACAGCGTTTCAAGCAGGCTTGGCAGGCTGCCTTGGATGCGCACGACATACTGCGCACCGGTTTCGTCTGGCAAGGTGACCTGGACCAGGCCATGCAGGTGGTCCGAAAGCAGGTGGCGCTGCCGTTCAGCGAGCGTGACTGGCGCGGCAAGCCCGCGCTGGAGACGGCGCTGCAAGCATTGGCCGATGAAGAGCGCCAACGTGGTTTTGCGCTTGATGAAGCGGCGCTACTGCGCCTGATGCTGGTGCGTATCGACGATGACCGTCACCACCTGATCTATACCAACCACCATATCCTCATGGACGGCTGGAGCACCTCGCGTTTGCTGGGCGAAGTGCTGCAGCGTTATGCGCGTGCGGCGACGGAGTTCCACGCGACTCACTACCGGGATTACATCGCCTGGCTGCAATGTCAGGATGCGGCAGTTGCCGAAACCTTCTGGAAAGGCCAACTGGCAGGGCTCGACGAACCGACCCGCCTGGCTCAGGCCATTGCCGGTAGCGCAGACCGCGATGGCGCAGGTCATGGCGATCATCGCCAGGCCTTCGATGCTGAACAGACCGCACGGATCGAAGCCTTTGCCCGCGCCAACCGGGTCACCGTCAACACCCTGGTGCAATCGGCCTGGCTGCTGCTGTTGCAGCGCTATACAGGCCAGTCCAGCGTCTGCTTTGGCGCCACGGTAGCGGGCCGACCGGCAGAGCTGCCTGGTGTTGAAGCGCAGATCGGCCTGTTCATCAATACCTTGCCAGTGATCGGAGCGCCCCGTCCGGAACAGCGTGTCGGCGAGTGGATCGCCCAGGTTCAAAGCTGCAACCTTTCGTTGAGG
>NZ_JANIAG010000151.1:0-13677 GCF_028682155.1 Pseudomonas sp. 39004 | reverse complement strand
CTACACACACACAACGGTGCGGCAGGGTCAGTGGCTAACGGTTTCCAGTTCCTGCGATGCAGGCTGCGCGGCGGCCACCGCCTTGCGCATCTGCTCGCAACCCCACAACACCCGCTCTGGCGTTGCCGGGGCATCAACCTGGGGTTGCAGGCGATAGTCGGCAATGCTGGCCACGGCATCCTTGATCGCGCACCAGGCGGCGATGCCAAGCATGAATGGCGGCTCGCCCACGGCCTTGGAATGGAACACCGTGTCTTCGGGGTTCTTGCGGTTTTCCACCAGCTTCACACGCAGGTCCAGCGGCATGTCGGCCACCGCCGGCACTTTGTAGCTGGCCGGGCCGTTGGTCATCAACTTGCCCTTGGCATTCCACACCAGCTCTTCGGTGGTCAGCCAGCCCATGCCCTGGATGAAACCGCCTTCCACCTGGCCGATATCGATGGCCGGGTTCAGCGAGTCGCCGACGTCATGCAGGATGTCGGCGCGCAGCATCTTGTATTCGCCCGTCAGGGTGTCGACGACCACTTCCACGCAGGCTGCACCGAAGGCGAAGTAGTAGAACGGCCGGCCGCGAGCCTGGCTGCGGTCGTAGAAAATCTTCGGCGTGCGGTAGAAGCCAGTGCTCGACAGCGACACCTGGGCAAAGTACGCCTGCTGCACGAGTTGCTCGAAGCTCAAGATCTGCTCGCGCACGCGCACATGGCCGTTGCGGAACTCGACGTCTTCCTCGGTCACCTGGTAATGCCGTGCGGCGAACTCGGTCAGGCGCTTCTTGAGGATTTCGGCGGCGTTCTGCGCGGCCTTGCCGTTCAGGTCGGCGCCGCTGGAAGCTGCGGTAGGCGAGGTGTTGGGGACCTTGTCGGTGTTGGTGGCAGTGATCTGGATGCGGTCGAAGTCGACCTGGAAGATCTGCGCCACCACTTGCGCCACTTTGGTGTTCAGGCCCTGGCCCATCTCGGTGCCGCCGTGGTTCAGGTGGATACTGCCGTCGGTGTAGATGTGGATCAGCGCACCGGCCTGGTTGAGGAAGGTGGCGGTGAACGAGATACCGAACTTGACCGGGGTCAGCGCCAGGCCCTTCTTGAGGATCGGGCTGTTGGCATTGAAGCGGCGAATCGACTCGCGCCGCTCGGCGTAATCGCTGCTGGCCTCAAGCTCGGCGGTCATCTCTTCGAGCATGTTGTGCTCGACGGTCTGGTAGTAGTGGGTGACGTTGCGGTCGGTCTTGCCGTAGTAGTTGGCCTTGCGCACCGCCAGCGGGTCGCGGCCCAGGTGGCGGGCGATATGGTCCATCACCTGCTCGATGGCGACCATGCCCTGCGGGCCGCCAAAGCCGCGGTAGGCGGTGTTGGAGGCGGTGTTGGTCTTGCAGCGGTGGCCGTGCACGGTGGCATCGCCCAGGTAGTAGGCGTTGTCGGAGTGGAACATGGCGCGGTCGACGATCGAGCCGGACAGGTCGGGCGAGTAGCCGCAGTTGCCGGCCAGGTCGAAATTGATGCCGTGCAGGCGGCCAGTGTCATCGAAGCCCACGTCGTACTCGACATAGAACGGGTGGCGCTTGCCGGTCATCATCATGTCTTCGACGCGCGGCAGGCGCATCTTGGTTGGCTGGCCGGTCAGGCGCGCAACCACCGCACACAGGCACGCCGGGCTGGCGGCTTGAGTTTCCTTGCCGCCGAAACCACCGCCCATGCGGCGCATGTCGAGGACGATCTTGTTCATCGGCACGTCCAGCACTTCGGCGACCAGCTTCTGCACCTCGGTGGGGTTTTGCGTGGAGCAGTAGACGATCATGCCGCCGTCCTCGGTCGGCATCACCGAGGAAATGTTGGTTTCCAGGTAGAAGTGCTCCTGGCCGCCGATATGCAGGGTGCCTTGCAGGCGGTGCGGGGCGCTGGCCAGGGCGGCGGCGGAGTCACCGCGCTGGTGGGTGTGGCTGTCGAGCACGAAGTGCTTCTTGCGAAACGCTTCGACCACATCCAGTACCGGCTCCAGGTCTTCGTATTCGATGATGGCCGCCATCGCTGCGCGGCGGGCGGTTTCCAGGTCGCGGGCAGCCACGGCGAGCACCGGTTGGCCGAAGAATTCGACCTTGTCGATGGCCAGCAGCGGGTCGCCGGCCACCACCGGGCCGATGTCCTTGAGGCCAGGGATGTCTTCGTGGGTGATGGCGATGCGTACACCCTCGAAGGCATAGCACGGCGTGGTGTCGACACGCAGGATGCGCGCGTGGGCGCGGTCGGCGGTGCGCGCATAGACGTGCAACTGGTTGGGGAATTCCAGGCGGTCATCGATATACACCGCTTCGCCGGCCACGTGCTTGTCGGCGCTGTCGTGCTTGACGCTGCGGCCGACCCCGGTGGTCAGGTCCTGGCTGAACAGTTCGGCCATCTCGGCCTGGCTCTTGGCTACGTGATGGTTAGACATAAGCGGTCACCCGGGTTTCGATGTGCGGTGTTTGCTGTTCGATGAAGTACTTGCGCAGCAGGTTCTGTGCGGTCAGCAGGCGGTACTCCTTGCTGGCGCGGAAGTCGCTGAGCGGGGTGAAGTCTTCGGCCAGCGCCTGGCAGGCGCGCTCGATGCTGGCCTGGTTCCACGCTTTGCCGCGCAGGGCTGCTTCGCAGGCGCGCGCACGCTTTGGAATGGCGGCCATGCCGCCGAAGGCGATTCGTACGCCGCTGACCACACCGTTCTCGATGCTCAGGTTGAACGCTGCGCACACGGCGGAAATGTCGTCGTCCAGGCGCTTGGACACTTTATAGGCGCGGAAGGCCCAGTCATCGCTGGCGCGCGGCACGATGATCTTCTCGATGAACTCGCTGTCCTGACGCGCGGTGATGCGGTAATCGATGAAGTAGTCCTCCAGCGCCAGGGTGCGCTGGCGTTCGCCTTGGCGCAACACCATCTGGGCATCCAGGGCAATCAGCAGGGGCGGCGAGTCGCCAATCGGCGAGGCGTTGCCGATATTGCCGCCCAAGGTGCCCTGGTTGCGGATCTGCAACGAGGCAAACCGGTGCAGCAGGTCGCCGAAGTCGGGGTACTCGGCGTTGAGCGCTTCATAGCAGTCGGTGAGCGGGGTGGCCGCGCCGATTTCCAGGTGGCTGGCGGTCTTGTCGATGCGCTTGAGTTCGGCCACGTGGCCGACATAGATCATCACAGGGAGCGTCTTGTGGAACTGGGTCACTTCCAGTGCCAGGTCGGTACCACCGGCCAGCAGGCGTGCTTCGGGGTGCGAGCTGTACAGGTCGGCCAGGTCGGCCACGGTCAACGGCACCAGGCAGCGCTTGTCGCCACTGTTGAGCTCGCCGGTCTGGGTCGGCGCGATGGCCTTGAGGCGGCTGATGGTCTGAGCTTGCTGGGCGTCGAACTGGTCGCGGCAAGGCTGGCGGCAGCTTTGCTCGGCAGCATCGAGGATCGGCCGGTAGCCGGTGCAGCGGCACAGGTTGCCGGCCAGGGCTTCCTGGGCCAGGTGCAGGTCGGGGCCTTGGCTGTTTTTCTGCAGGGCGAACAGCGACATGACGAAGCCTGGGGTGCAGAAGCCGCATTGCGAACCATGGCAGTCGGCCATGGCTTTTTGCACGCTGTGCAGTTCGCCCTGGTGCTTGAGGCCTTCGACGCTGATCAACTGCTTGCCATGCAGCGAAGACACGAAGGTCAGGCACGAATTGAGGCTGCGGTAGCGCAGGGTGTCCTGGCCCTTGTCGTCCTGGGTCAGTTCGCCGACCACCACGGTGCATGCACCGCAATCACCACTGGCACAGCCTTCCTTGGTGCCGGGTTTGCCCAGGTGCTCGCGCAGGTATTGCAGCACCGTCATGTTCGGGTCCAGGGCGTGCTCATTACGCAGCTCCTGGTTGACGAGAAACTGGATCACGGGGGTGGCCTCGCAATGGTTTTATTGTTGTTGGGCGGACAATAAGCAGACCTGACGAACTGGTCAATATTTTTCTGACTCAAAGGTCAGGAAAATGCGCATCTCTACACCCGGCCGAACACATTGCCTTTACTACAAGCATAGATCGCGCCGGGCAGGCGGCAGTCTGGCAGGCCAAATAAAGCGCAAGGCCCCTCTGCGCGAGTGCCGGTCAAGTACGCTACAATCCGCCCCTTGTGCCCAGTTCAATGATTTTGAAGGAAAACCATGACGTTCAAGGCCCCGGACAGCCTCTCCGAGCAGATTGCCGATTACCTGGCCGAACGCATCATCCGCGGCGAACTGGCGCCGGGCGAGCGCATCCAGGAGCAAAAGGTCACCCAGGCGCTGAATGTCAGCCGCGGTTCGGTGCGTGAGGCATTATTGATCCTCGAACGTCGGCATCTGGTCGCGATCTTGCCGCGTCGTGGCGCTCATGTGACCAAGCTGGACGAGCGCAGCGTGCGCAGCCTGTGCAACTTGATGGGCGAGTTCTACATCCTGCTGGGCAACGCCGTTGCACAAAAATGGCGCCTTGAGGCCGACCTGCGCCCGTTTCTGGAGATCCAGCAGCGCCTGCAGCTGGCCCGCGACCAACGGGACATCAAGGTGTTTGTTGCCGAAAGCTTCGCGGTGATGCGGGCGGCCTATCCGTTCGCGGACAACCCTTACCTGCAGGAAACCGTAGAAAACCTGCAGCCGGCCATGAGCCGCGCCTACTACCTGGCCCTGGACCAGCGCCAGGCCAGCACCGACGACTACCTGCAGCTGTTCGCCTGCCTGCTCGAGGCCGTGGTCTCGCGCGACCTCCCGCGCATCCGCGAGGTGCTCACCGCTTACTGCCAGCGCAGCTGTGAACTGGTGCTGGCGGCGTTGGCCCGGGCCTGACCATGCGCCTCAAATGCATTCGCCTGGCCGGGTTCAAGTCATTCGTCGACCCGACCACGGTCAACTTCCCCAGCAACATGGCGGCCGTGGTCGGCCCCAACGGTTGCGGCAAGTCCAACATCATCGACGCGGTGCGCTGGGTGATGGGCGAGAGCTCGGCGAAAAACCTGCGCGGCGAGTCGATGACCGACGTCATCTTCAACGGCTCCACCAGCCGCAAGCCGGTCAGCCAGGCCAGCATCGAGCTGGTGTTCGACAACAGCGACAACACCCTGGTAGGTGAATACGCGGCCTACGCCGAGATTTCCATCCGCCGCAAGGTGACCCGCGACGCGCAGAACAGCTACTACCTCAACGGCGCCAAATGCCGTCGCCGCGATATCACCGATATCTTCCTCGGCACCGGCCTTGGGCCGCGCAGCTACTCGATCATCGAGCAGGGCATGATCTCCAAGCTGATCGAAGCCAAGCCCGAGGAGTTGCGCAACTTCATCGAGGAGGCGGCGGGCATCTCCAAGTACAAGGAGCGCCGTCGCGAAACCGAGAACCGCATCCGCCGCACCCAGGAAAACCTGGCGCGCCTGACCGACCTGCGCGACGAGCTGGAGCGCCAGCTCGAACGCCTGCACCGCCAGGCCCAAGCCGCCGAGAAGTACCGCGAGTACAAGGCCCAGGAACGCCAGCTCAAGGCGCGCCTGTCGGCCCTGCGCTGGCGCGACCTGGACGAACGCGTACGCCAGCGCGAAGCGGTGATCGGCGACCAGGATGTGTCCCACGAGGCGTTGGTGGCCGAGCAGCGTAACGCCGACGCCAGCATCGAGCGCCTGCGCGATGGGCATCACGAATTGTCCGAGCGCTTCAACCAGGTCCAAGGCCGCTTCTATTCGGTGGCAGGCGATATCGCCCGGGTCGAGCAGAGCATCCAGCACGGCCAACAGCGCCTGCGCCAATTGCAGGACGACTTCAAGGAAGCCGAGCGCACGCGGCTGGAGACCGAGTCGCACCTGGGCCATGACCGCACCCTGCTGGCTACCCTTGGCGAAGAACTGGCCATGCTGGCGCCTGAGCAGGAAATGACCCTGGCGGCCGCCGAAGAGGCCGCCGCCACCCTCGAAGAAGCCGAGCTGGGCATGCACGGCTGGCAAGAGCAGTGGGACACCTTCAACACCCGCTCCGCCGAGCCCCGGCGCCAGGCGGAAGTGCAGCAGGCGCGCCTGCAGCAGCTGGAAACCAGCCTGGAGCGCTTGGCGGAGCGCCAGCGCAAGCTGGGTGAAGAACGCGACCTGTTGGGCGCCGAGCCACAGGATGCCGCCCTGCTCGAACTGGCCGAACAGTTGGCCAGTAGCGAAATGCTGCTGGACGAATTGCAGGTGTCCGAACAGCAAGTGGTCGAGCGCCTCGAAGGCACGCGCGAGCAGTTGCAGCAGGCCACCCAGGCGCAACAGCAGGCGCAGGGCGATCTGCAGCGCCTGGGTGGTCGCCTGGCATCGTTGGAGGCCTTGCAGCAGGCTGCGCTGGAGCCTGGCGTGGGTGCCGCAGACTGGTTGCGCGAGCAAGGCCTGGCGCAGCGCCCCCGCCTGGCGGAAGGGCTGCGGGTCGAACCGGGCTGGGAGCTGGCAGTAGAAACGGTGCTTGGCGCCGACCTGCAGGCGGTGCTGGTCGATGACTTCAACAACCTCGATTTCGCCGGCCTGGAGCAAGGCGAGTTGCGCTTGCTGCTGGCCGGCGGCGAGGGTGCGCGGCTGGCAGGCAGCCTGCTGGACAAGGTCGAAGGGCGTACCGACCTTATGCCCTGGCTGGGGCAGGTAAAACCGGTCGATGACCTGGCCCAGGCGCTGGCGCTGCGGGCTACCCTGAATGAAGGGCAAAGCCTGGTCAGCCGTGATGGTTACTGGGTGGGCCGGCATTTTTTGCGGGTCAGCCGAGGTGGCGAGGCCGAAGGCGGGGTGTTGGCCCGCGGCCAGGAAATCGAACGCCTGGGCCAGGAGCAGTGGGAGCAGCAAACCGCCCTGGAGCATCTTGAGCAACAGCTTCAAGGCCTGCGCGAGCAGCAGCTGGGCTTTGAAGAGCAGCGCGAGCAGTTGCGCCGCCGTACCCAGGAAGAGAGCCGCCAGCACGGCGAGTTCAAGGCCAACCTGTCGGCCAGCCGTGCCCGTGCCGAGCAAGTCGAATTGCGCCGCCGCCGTCTGCAGGAAGAGCTGACCGAGTTGCAGGAGCAGCGCGTCCTGGAGCACGAGCAACTGGGCGAGGCGCGGCTGGTGCTGCAGGAAGCCCTGGACCTCATGGCCCAGGACACCGAACAGCGCGAGCAGTTGATGGCCCGTCGCGATACCCTGCGCGAAGGCCTCGACCGCGTTCGCCAGGAGGCGCGCCAGCACAAGGACCATGCCCACCAGTTGGCCGTGCGCCTGGGCTCGCTGCGCGCCCAGCATGACTCCACCCGTCAGGCCCTGGAGCGCCTGGAGCAGCAGGCCGCACGCCTGACCGAGCGCCAGGAGCAACTGAGCCTGAACCTGGAGGAGGGCGAAGCACCCCTCGAAGAGTTGCGCTTGAAGCTCGAAGAACTGCTGGAGCGGCGCATGAGCGTCGACGAGGAAATGCGCCAGGCCCGCCTGCACATGGATGAGGCCGACCGTGCACTGCGCGACGCCGAAAAACGCCGCAGCCAGGCCGAGCAGCAAGCCCAACTGCTGCGCGGCCAGCTGGAGCAGTTGCGTTTGGAGTGCCAGGGCCTGGATGTGCGGCGCAAGACCCTGCAAGAGCAATTGCTGGCCGACGGTTACGACCTGCAAGGCGTGCTTGCCACGCTCGAAGCCGACGACAGCGAACAGGGCACCGAGCAGGCGCTGGAACAGACCGAGGCGCGTATCCAGCGCCTGGGCGCGATCAACCTGGCAGCGATCGAAGAATACGAGCAACAGTCCGAGCGCAAGCGCTACCTGGACGCGCAGAACGCCGACCTGGTCGAAGCGCTGGAGACCCTCGAAAACGTCATCCGCAAGATCGACAAGGAAACCCGCAACCGCTTCAAAGATACCTTTGATCAGATAAATGCCGGATTACAGGCACTTTTTCCAAAAGTTTTCGGTGGTGGCAGCGCTTATCTGGAACTGACGGGCGAAGATCTACTCGATACAGGGGTGACGATCATGGCGCGACCACCGGGCAAGAAGAACAGCACCATCCATTTGCTGTCCGGTGGCGAGAAGGCACTGACCGCCCTGGCGCTGGTGTTTGCCATTTTCAAGTTGAACCCCGCACCGTTCTGCATGCTCGACGAGGTCGATGCGCCGCTGGACGATGCCAACGTCGGGCGTTACGCGCGGCTGGTGAAGGAAATGAGTGAGAGTGTGCAGTTCATCTACATCACCCATAACAAGATTGCTATGGAGATGGCGGATCAATTGATGGGGGTGACCATGCACGAGCCCGGCTGCTCCCGCCTGGTGGCGGTGGATGTGGAGGAGGCGATGGCAATGGTCGACGCCTGATGAGCGAAGATACAGCACATTCTGTAGTGAAATGGCCCCGTCATGTGCGACAGACGGTGTAAAGTTCTCTTTGGTCGTGCTAGCTTAATGTCACTCGTTTTTTGCGTGGGTAAAACGCCTGTCAGAACATAGAGTTGGCGCCACGTGTTAAAGGGCTTTGAACCCTTTGTTTTCAAGCATATTTTTATAGAGGCACGGGATTACATGGAAATCGGTCTGCGCGAGTGGCTGATCCTCATCGGCATCATTGTCATTGCCGGTATTCTTTTCGACGGCTGGCGCCGCATGCGCGGCGGAAAAGGCAAGTTGAAATTCCGCCTGGATCGCAGTTATACCAATGCCCCCGACGAAGAGGGCGGCGCCGAAGTGCTCGGCCCGTCGCGGGTGCTGGATAACCACAAGGAGCCAGAACTGGACGAGAGCGACCTGCCCTCGCTCAGTGCGTCGTCGCGTGATCGCGAGCGCGAGCCCAAGCCGGTCAAGGCCAGCAAGCGTGGCAAGCGTGCCGCAGAAGTGCCGCAGGGTGACCTGAACCTGGTGGCCGAATCGCGCGAGCCTGACCTGTTTGCCGATAGCGATGATGACTTTGCTGCCGACAACAACCGCAACAGCGGTGCGTCGTCCGCCAACAACACGGTCAAGGAACTGCCCCCTGCCGAAGAGGTGCTGGTAATCAGCGTCATCTCCCGCGACGAGGGTGGCTTCAAAGGGCCAGCGCTGCTGCAGAACATTCTCGAAAGCGGCCTGCGTTTTGGCGAGATGGACATCTTCCACCGCCACGAGAGCATGGCCGGCCACGGCGAAGTGCTGTTCTCCATGGCCAACGCGGTGAAGCCCGGTATTTTCGACCTGGACGATATCGACCACTTCAGCACCCGTGCGGTGAGCTTCTTCCTGGGCCTGCCGGGCCCGCGTCATCCGAAGCAGGCCTTCGACGTGATGGTTGCAGCGGCGCGCAAGTTGGCCCATGAGCTCAATGGTGAACTCAAGGATGATCAGCGCAGCGTGCTGACCGCCCAGACCATCGAGCATTACCGCCAGCGCATCGTCGAGTTCGAGCGCCGCGCGCTGACCCAGAAGCGCTGATAGTTCCAGACGAAAGAGCAGCCTGCGGGGCGTGCTGGCCGGTTCGGGTTCCATGAAGGATCCCGGGCCCCAGGCCACGTCCTTCAGGCTGCTTTTTTGCTTTGCAAGAGAAGAAAAGAATGACCGCCGAATCCCGAATCCACGCCCTGCGCGCCGAACTCGACCAGCACAACTACCGCTACTACGTGCTCGATGAGCCCAGCGTGCCCGATGCCGAATACGACCGCCTGTTCAACGAACTCAAGGCGCTGGAGGCTGAGCACCCGCACCTGGTGACGCCCGACTCGCCAACCCAGCGTGTCGGCGGCCAGGCCTTGGCCGCGTTCAGCCAGGTACGTCACGAAGTGCCCATGCTCAGCCTGGGCAACGCCTTCGAAGAAGCCGACCTGCGTGAATTCGGCCGTCGTGTGGTCGACGGCCTCGACCAGCCAGGTGCGGTCGACTTCAGCTGCGAACCCAAGCTCGATGGCCTGGCCGTGAGCCTGCTGTACCGTGACGGCCAATTGGTGCAGGGCGCTACCCGCGGCGATGGCACGACCGGTGAAGACATCAGTGCCAACGTGCGCACCGTGCGCAACATTCCGCTAAAGCTTCAGGGCGAAGGCTGGCCGGCGGTGCTGGAAGTGCGCGGCGAGGTGTACATGAGCAAGGCCGGTTTCGACCGGCTCAATGCGGCCCAGGCAGAGGCGGGCGGCAAGACCTTCGCCAACCCGCGCAACGCCGCGGCTGGCAGCCTGCGCCAGCTGGACTCGAAAATCACCGCCAGTCGCCCGCTGGAGTTCTGTTGCTACGGCGTAGGCCAAGTGTCCGAAAGCATCGGCGACAGCCACATTGGCATCCTCGAACAGCTGAAGGCCTGGGGCCTGCCGATCAGCCGTGAGCTCAGGCATGCCGCCGGCATCGAAGAATGCCTGGCGTACTACCGCGACATCGGCGAGCGCCGCAACAGCCTGCCTTACGAAATCGACGGTGTGGTGTTCAAGGTCAACAGCCTGGCGTCCCAGCGTGAGCTGGGCTTCCGCGCCCGCGAGCCGCGCTGGGCGATTGCCCACAAGTTCCCGGCCATGGAAGAGCTGACCGAAGTGCTGGATGTCGAATTCCAGGTCGGCCGCACTGGGGCGGTAACCCCTGTGGCGCGTCTGAAGCCGGTCAAGGTGGCCGGTGTGACCGTGTCCAACGCCACCCTGCACAACATGGACGAAATCGCCCGCCTGGGCCTGCGCATCGGCGATACGGTCATCATTCGCCGCGCCGGTGATGTCATCCCGCAAGTCATGCAAGTGGTGCTCGAGCGCCGCCCCGAAGATGCCCGCCCGGTCGAAGTGCCGAGCGAGTGCCCGGTGTGTGGCTCGCAGGTCGAGCGTACCCAGCTGGTCAAGCGCAGCAAGGGCAAGGAAACCACCAGCGAAGGCGCGGTGTACCGTTGCGTCGGCCGCCTGGCCTGTGGCGCCCAGCTCAAGCAGGCGATCATTCACTACGTTTCGCGCCGCGCGATGGACATCGACGGCCTGGGCGAGAAGAGTGTCGAGCAGTTGGTGGACGAAGGGTTGATCGGCTCGCCGGCGGACCTGTACAAGTTGGAATTCGACCAGATCGTCGGCTTGGAAGGGTTTGCCGAGGTGTCCAGCAAGAAGCTGCTGGATGCCATCGAAGCCAGCAAGCGCCCGAGCCTGGCGCGTTTCATCTATGCCCTGGGTATTCCAGATGTGGGTGAAGAGACTGCCAAGGTGCTGGCGCGCTCGCTGGGCACGCTGGAGCGGGTGCAGCAGGCCCTGCCGCAGGTGCTGACCTACCTGCCGGACATCGGCCTTGAAGTGGCTTACGAGATCCACAACTTCTTTGAAGACGAACACAACTGCAAGGTCATCGAACAGTTGCTGGCCTGCGGCATGCAGTTGCAGGACGAAGGCGACCTGGCCGCCGAGTTTGCTGCCAGCACCACCCTGGCTGGGATGATCGCCAAGCTCGACATTCCCTCGGTCGGCCCGACCGGCGCTGAAAAGCTGGTGGCCAAGCTCGATAGCCTGGACAAGATCATCGCTGCCGATGGCATCGACTTGCGTCAGGCCTTGGCTGCCAAGCAGGCCGAGGCGGTGCGCGAGTTCTTCAAGGACGAAGCGAACCAGAAGCTGGCGCGGGCCATCGAGGCCCAGTTGCTGGCGTTCGGCATGCACTGGCACAGCGAGAAGAAAGTCGCCGAAGGGCTGCCGTTGGCGGGGCAGACCTGGGTGTTGACCGGCACCCTGGAGCGCATGAGCCGCGACATTGCCAAGGAGAAGCTGGAAAGCCTCGGCGCCAAGGTGGCGGGTTCCGTTTCCGGCAAGACCCACTGCGTGGTCGCCGGCCCAGGCGCGGGCTCCAAGCTGGCCAAGGCCAGTGAGCTGGGGGTGAAGGTGCTGGACGAAGACGCGTTCATTGCCTTCCTCGGCGAACAAGGCATCACCCTCTGACCCTGCGCGGACCTTGTAGGAGCGGCCTTGCGTCGCGAAAGGGCTGCGCAGCGGCCCCTGGATTTCAGCTTCGCCGCAGAGATTGCTGGGGCCGCTTCGCGCCCCTTTCGCGACGCAAGGCCGCTCCTACAAAGGCCGTCGTTCGCCAAGGTACCCCCGAATTCAAACAAGTCATTGAGAAATGATGACTTTTTCTCCGGCCAGAGGTTGTAACTTCGCCTCAGACCGGTACAATGGCGCGGCTCGCTGCTTAGCGAGTCGCGTTAGTGGTGGCCCCATCGGTCCCCCCGCATTGATTACCCGTTAACCTGGTCAGGCCCGGAAGGGAGCAGCCATAGCGGGAACATCGAGTGCCGGGGTGTGGCTGGTGGGGCCGCCTCCATTACGCAAGTCCTTGAGCTCTCAAGGATCTCTCGTTCGAAAAATCTCGAAGTGGAATAGTGCTTAGGTAGACCTAGGTGGCGCGTCATGCCGAGCATTATTTTCAGCGTTCTTGCCTATTGCTCTTTCACGCTCCCCGCGTTCCTGCGCAGCTTACGGCCTCTGCTTTGCTATGATTGGTAATTGCCAGCATGGCGCGGTGCTACTAGGATGGGGCATCTGAGCGAGGAGCGAGAGATGGAATTCGTAGAGCGACTGAACGCGTTATCAGCCAAAATCCGTCAGCAGGGTCCTGCTATCCAAACGGAAGAGGCGACCAAGATCGCCTTTGTCATGCCCTTCATCAACTCCGTCCTGGGTTACGATGTCTTCGACCCCTCGGAGGTCACGCCCGAGTACGTCTGCGACGTTGGGACCAAGAAGGGCGAGAAGATCGATTACGCGATCATGAAGAATGGGCAAATCCAGATTCTGATTGAGTGCAAGAAGATCGGTGAGCCGCTGCATATCAATCATGCGAGTCAGCTCTTCCGGTATTTTCACGTAACCACCGCCCGCATATCGATCCTTACCAATGGCCAGGTTTATCGCTTCTTTACTGACCTTGATGCCCCTAACAAAATGGACGAGAAGCCATTTTTGGAGCTGGATCTTCTTGATCTAGACGAGCACGCTCTTCCTGAACTGCAGAAGTTGACCAAGTCTGCGTTCGATGTTGACTCGATAATCAGTGCTGCTGGTGAGCTGAAATACGTGGGTCAGATCAAGAAAGAAATGGCCTCGCAGTTCAGTCAGCCCAGTGACGACTTCGTGAAGTTTTTCGCTACTCGGGTCTACGACGGGATCATCACCCAGAAGGTGCGGGAACAGTTCACCAGCTTGACTAGAAAGGCTGCAATACAGTTCTTAGGAGATCAGATCAACGACCGCTTGAAGTCGGCGATGAGTGGTGCAGCTGAGCCTTCCTTTGCTATGGAGTCGGTCGTAAGCAATTCGGTTGTAGAGCCTGCTGAAGACAGCGCTGAAGAGCAGATCCAAACAACTCTGGAAGAGCTTGAAGGTTTTCATATTGTAAAGGCAATCGTCAGGGCGGTTGTCGATGCGAAGCGAATCGTCCACCGGGATACTAAAAGTTACTTCGGTATTTTGCTTGATGATAATAACCGTAAGCCGATCTGCCGCCTACATTTCAATCGGACTCAAAAGTACATTGGTTTGTTTGATGCTGATAAGAACGAAACTCGGCATCCTATCTGCTCGTTGGATGACATTTATGGCTTTGCGGAACAACTGAAAGGCGCTATCTCACTGTACGAGTAGCTGAGTTTGTCTTCGCGTGCCGATGGCTAGGTAGTGGCCCCGGAACGGTTGCTCAGAAAACGTTAGGATTCAGTCTAGGCTCTGTAGGGAAATTTTGGTGGGAGCTGGCTTGTCCCGCGATGGTGTCCTCGGCTTTTTCAGGGGGGGT
>NZ_JANIAG010000150.1:0-13748 GCF_028682155.1 Pseudomonas sp. 39004 | reverse complement strand
ACCTCAGAACTTGTAGTTGGCCGACAGATACGTCTGTGCACTGCTGGTCAGGCGCAGGGTGCCGTCCTTGGGCCCACCGCTTTGGCCGACTTCGGTCGCGGCATTGGTGCGCAGGTAACGGTAGCCCAGTTCCACCGACGCCTTGTCGGTAATCTCCTGGATCACACCGGCCTGCAGGCCGACCGCGTAGCCGTAGTCGGTATCACGGCTGGCACCTGGCGAATCCTGGGTCAGCTTGGTCATGCCCAGGCTGCCACCGCCGAACAGCTTGGTGGTGTCGCCCACCGGCAGGAACAGGTCATAGCTGCCCAGCAGGTTTTCCTGGCGCAGCTTGAGGCCGCTGTGGTCGCCCGAGACGTTGTCGTAGGTCATGTAGTAGCGACCCTGGTCATTGATTTTACCCAGACGCACACCCCAGGTGTCGTCCTTGCCGATGATGCCGTCGGCGTTCAGGTTATCGGTGTTGCGCTGCAGCAGGCCGGACTTGCGGACTTTGTCGCTGGTCTGGCCGTAGGTCAGGCTGGCGAAGTTGTCATCGGCGGCCTGGACGGTGGTGATGCCAGCGGCGCAAACGGCCATGGCAGCGAGCAGGGTGTTGAAGGATTTCATGGCTTCGTACTCCAGTTGGATGCGCTGTTTCGGTCTGGAAGCTAGAGTAAGGAGGGCACCCTGAACCGTGACTGAACCCTGGCTGAACCGCGGCTGAACGAACCGTTTGCGATGAACAAGGAGTAGTGAACATGCGTGCCCTGCTGGCCTTGACCCTGATGTGCAGCGCCGCCCTTGCCCAGGCGCAAGTGGTGACCCGCGATATCCCCTACCAGGACGACGAAGGCAAGCGCTTTGTCGGCTACTACGCCTATGACGATGCACTGGACGACAAGCGCCCGGGCATCGTCGTGGTGCATGAATGGTGGGGCCTGAACGACTATGCCAAGCGCCGCGCCCGCGACCTGGCGGCCCTGGGCTATAAAGCGCTGGCCATCGACATGTACGGCGATGGCAAGCACACCGAGCATCCGCAGGATGCCCAGGCATTCATGACCGAGGCAATGAAAGACCCGGCAGCGGCGGCCGCGCGCTTCGACGCAGGCCTTGAGTTGCTGAAAAAGCAGCCGAACGTGAACAAGCACCAATTGGGCGCCGTGGGTTACTGCTTTGGCGGCAAGGTGGTGCTCGATGCGGCGCGCCGGGGTGAGAAGCTGGACGGCGTGGTGAGTTTCCATGGGGCATTGGCCACACAAACGCCGGCCAAGCCCGGCGTGGTCAGGGCCGACATACTGGTCGAGCACGGCGCGGCAGACAGCATGGTGACCGAGGAGCAGGTGGCAGCGTTCAAGGCGGAAATGGACGCGGCCAAGGTCAATTACCAGTTCGTCAGTATTCCTGATGCCAAGCATGGGTTTACCAATCCGGATGCCGACCGCTTGAGCCATGGCGCGCATGGCGGGCCGGACATTGGTTACAACAAAGCGGCTGATGACAGCTCGTGGAAGGATATGCAGGCGTTCTTCAAGAAGGCGTTCCAGTAATGATCGCTGGGGGCGCAAGCGCCCCCGACGCGCCCACCTCCCCCACAGCCGCTACGGCTGGCACAATACCCCCCATGAACACACTCCCCATCTGCTGCGCCCCGCTTCAGCACCACTGGCCCCTGCCCCGCCCGCTGCCAGGTGCGGTGCTGGTCAGTTGCGCCTTCGACCCCACCCGCCTGGCTGCCGACGACTTCCAGCGTGCCGGCATCGTCCCCAGCGCCAGCCTGCAACGCTCGGTGGCCAAGCGCCAGGCCGAGTACCTGGCCGGCCGTGTCTGCGCCCGCGCCGCGCTGCAACGCCTGGACGGCCGCAACTACGTGCCAGCCAGCCATGAAGACCGCTCGCCCATCTGGCCCGCCGGCATTCACGGCTCGATCACCCACGGCCAAGGCTGGGCCGCCGCCGTGGTCGCCGACCAGGGCAGTTGCCGCGGCCTGGGCCTGGACCAGGAAGCGCTGCTGGACGACGAACGCGCCGAGCGCCTGCTGGCGGAAATCCTCACGCCCGCCGAAATAGAGCGCCTGGACCGCCGCCAGCTCGGCCTGGCAGTGACCCTGACCTTCTCGCTCAAGGAAAGCCTGTTCAAGACCCTCTACCCGCTGACCCGCCAGCGTTTCTATTTCGAGCACGCCGAGGTGCTGGAATGGTCGGCCGAGGGCCTGGCCCGCCTGCGCCTGCTCACCGATCTATCGGCCGAGTGGCAGCAGGGCACCGAGCTGCAAGGCCAGTTCTGCCTTCAGGATGGTCACCTGCTCAGCCTGATCAGCGTCTGAGCCCTACAGCGGCGCCTGTGCCCGCGGCCAGCTCAGGCTGAAGCAGGCACCGCCGAGGGTTTCGCTGCGCCCTACCGTGGCCCGGCCTGCGTGCCAGTAGATGATCCGCCGAACGATCGACAGGCCCAGGCCATGCCCGCCCGACGCACGGGTGCGGCTGTCGTCGAGCCGGGTGAAGGGTGTGAAGATGCGGTCCCAGACCCCTTCCGGGATACCCGGGCCGTCGTCTTCCACGTCGACCCGGCAGCGTTGCTGGCCCAGCTGGTAGCTCAGGCGCACCTCGGACTCGGCATGGCGCATAGCATTGCTCACCAGGTTTTGCAGGGCCCGGTGCAGGTAGCGCGGCTCGGCTTCGACCCAGGCGCCATCGCTTTCATCCCCTTGGCATGCGCCGCGCACCACCTTGATTTCAGCGCGCAGCGGCGCCAGCTCCTCGATTACCCGGTCCAGCAACGCATCCAGGTCAACCCGCTGGAATTTCAGGGCCGGTGCGCCTTGCTCAAGGCGTGCGTAGGTCAGCATTTCATCGACCAGCTTGTCCAGGTCCTGGATGTCGCCATCCATGCCTGCCAAGTGTTTGGCACGGGCCTGCTCAGTGCTCGCGGTCTCTATCATCTCCAGGCCAAAACGCAGCCGCGCCACCGGCGTGCGCAGCTCGTGGGACACTGCCCGCACCAGCTCGCGCTGCATGGTCAGCGAGCGCTGCAAGTGCTCGGCCATGCCGTTGAATGCCGCAGCCAGGCGCCCGACCGAGTCGGCATCGCCAGCCGGTACCCGCGTGTCGAGGCTGCCCTGGGCAATACGCGTGGCGGCGACCTCCAGCCCCGACACACGCCGCTCCAGCTGACGCACCAGCAGGTACACCACCAGCCCGATCAGGCACAACCCAAGGAAGGCGATCAAGATCAGCAGTTGCGGCGGATAGGGGTTCAACTGATGCAACGGGCCGATTTCCAGCACCCAGGGCGAGCCCGACAGCCCAGCGAATACCCGGATCGAATCGCCATCCTTGCCCAGGGCCATGACCGTGTCGCCCTCCTCGACCCGGCGCCGCTGGTCGTCATCCAGGCCAACCCGCTCCAGGCGCTGCAGGGCAATGTCAAAACCAAAGCCCTTGCTCTGCTTGAGCTGCGCCAGGCGTTGCTGCTGCTCGGTGACCGGATAACGCACCAGTTCGTCGGCCAACAGATAAAGGGTGGCCCGCGCCAGTTGCTCGCTGACCTGCTTCACCTGAGCCACCAGCAGCACCTCCTCGCGGCCGACCTTGCGCAGCACCTGGGCGGCGTGCGGGCCGGTCTTCTCGACCACCACCAGGCCACGGTACAGCCGGGCACGCTGGCCGCCATCAAGGGTACGCGCCGACATCGGCTGCAGCGCCAGCGGCACCCCGAGCAGGCGCTCCCACATCAGCAGCGAGCGTTTGCGTTCGGTTTCGTTCTGCCCGGCCAGGTTGTCAGCCATCAGGCTGAAGGTGCCCTGGGCCAGGCCCTCGCGGTGCTGGGCGGCGCGCACTTCGTTGACCAGGTGCAGGCTGAGCACACCGAGCAGCGCCACCAGCACCAGCACGGCGAGCATGCCGCCATAGATGCGCAGAAAGATCGAGTTGTTCATGGCGCCTCGCCGACGAACAGGTAGCCCTTGCTGCGCAGGGTCTTGATCAGGCGTGGGTGGATCGGGTCGTCGCCGATCTTGGGGCGGATCTTGGAGATGCGCACATCGATGGAGCGGTCCTGGCCGTCGTAGCCGACACCGCGCAGGGCGGTGAACAGTTGCTCGCGCGACAGCACCCGGCCGGCGTTGCTGGCCAGCAACCAGAGCAGGTCGAATTCGGCGCCGGTCAGGTCGATCAGCTGCTCGTCCAGCCGGGCTTCGCGCAGGCGGTTGTCGATGCGCAGCGCACCAAAGGCCAGGGCCTGGCGCTTGGTTTCCGGCGCCTCGCTGCGCCGCAGCAGGGCCTGGATACGGGCCAGCAGCAAGCGCGGGCGCACGGGTTTGCAGACATAGTCGTCGGCGCCCAGGTCCAGGCCCTGCACTTGGTCGAGCTCGTCGCTGCGGGCGGTGAGCATGAGGATCGCGCCCGCGTACTGGCTGCGTACCCGGCGGCAGATGCTCAGGCCGTCTTCACCGGGCAGCATGAGGTCGAGCACCACCAGGTCGGGCTGGCTGTCGACGATTCGCCGCACGGCGCGGCCACCATCGCCCTCGACGGCCACATCGAAGCCGTTGGCCTGGAGGTATTCGGCCGTGAGTTCGGCCAGGCGCTGGTCGTCTTCAACGATGAGGATGCGCGGTGCGGGTTGGTCCATGGCCTGTGCCTTTGCAATTGTTGTTGTTCTGTGGCCGATACTACGTGCCGCCCCGGGTACTGCCAACCGGCCAGCGGTGCCGCACAAGCCACTGGACTGAACCGTTTTTTGTGGTAGGGTTCGCGCCCTCAAAATTCTGCCTTGGGGCAGCGAGCGAAAGAAAAATACTGCAAACCACTTGGCACAAGGCCTACAGGCCATACCCACAAAGTACGCACAACTTATCCACAGGCGCTCGCCTTGCAAAGACCCCAATACCGCATTATCTTGTATCCCGATCGCAGCGAACCACTAGATGTTGGGGTTCGTGCAAAATCACACACAAAAGTCAACCCGGCAAATTATTCGATTTTACGGTTGAACTTCAGGTGATCTGACCAGCCATACCGCTCCAGCGGAGTACTGAACTGCAACAGCTTTTGGGCTCAGCCCAAAGCCTTTGACTTCGGCCAGGGAGCGGCAAGCTATTGCCCCTTATTCCTGAGTCTGTCCCGAAGTCGGTACGCCCGAGCGGGCGGATGCGCGCGCATGACGCATCCCCCGCCAGGTGATCGAGCAAGTGGACGGAACGGTGGGCGCTCAAAAGGCGCCTGTACAATATAGAAACTGTGGAGACACCCACCCATGCAAACCGACACAACTCGCGAGAACCCGCAGGCCCAGGTGCCGCAGGCCGCCGATGCCAACCAGGATCTGGCTGCCACCGCGCCCGGCCAACTGCGCGTGATCAAGCGTAACGGCACTGTCGTCCCCTACACCGACGACAAGATCACCGTGGCCATCACCAAGGCGTTCCTCGCAGTTGAAGGCGGCACCGCCGCCGCTTCGTCGCGCATCCACGACACCGTCGCGCGCCTGACCGAGCAAGTCACCGCCACGTTCAAGCGTCGCATGCCATCGGGTGGCACCATCCACATCGAAGAAATCCAGGACCAGGTCGAACTGGCCCTGATGCGTGCCGGTGAGCAGAAAGTCGCCCGCGACTACGTGATCTACCGCGACCAGCGCGCGAAAGAGCGCGCCACCCGCGCCAACACCGACGCTGTGGTCGAGCCGCACCCAAGCATCCGCATCACCCTGGCCGACGGCAGCATGGCGCCGCTCGACATGGCGCGCCTGAACACCATCATCAGCGAAGCCTGCGAAGGCCTGGCCGAAGTCGATGGCGACCTGATCCAGCGCGAAACCCTGAAGAACCTGTACGACGGCGTGGCCATCAAGGACGTCAACACCGCCCTGGTGATGACCGCCCGTACCCTGGTCGAGCGTGAGCCGAACTACTCGTTCGTCACCGCCCGCCTGCTGATGGACACCCTGCGTGCCGAAGGCCTGGGCTTCCTCAGCGTTGCCGACAGCGCCACCCACCACGAGATGGCCGAGCTGTACGCCAAGGCCCTGCCCGCCTACATCGCCAAAGGTATCGAGTTCGAACTGCTGAACCCGGCCCTGGCCGACTTCGACCTGGAAAAACTGGGCAAGGCGATCAACCACGAGCGCGACCAGCAATTCACCTACCTGGGCCTGCAGACCCTGTACGACCGCTACTTCATCCACAAGGATGGCGTGCGCTTCGAGCTGCCACAGGTGTTCTTCATGCGCGTGGCCATGGGCCTGGCGCTGGAAGAGAAAGAAAAAGAAGCCCGTGCGATCGAGTTCTACAACCTGTTGTCGTCCTTCGACTACATGGCCTCGACCCCGACCCTGTTCAACGCCGGTACCCTGCGCCCGCAGCTGTCCAGCTGCTACCTGACCACCGTGCCGGACGACCTGTCGGGCATCTACCACGCGATCCACGACAACGCCATGCTGTCGAAATTCGCCGGTGGCCTGGGCAACGACTGGACCCCTGTGCGTGCACTGGGCTCCTACATCAAGGGCACCAACGGTAAATCCCAGGGCGTCGTACCCTTCCTGAAAGTGGTCAACGACACCGCCGTTGCGGTCAACCAGGGCGGCAAGCGCAAGGGCGCTGTCTGTGCCTACCTGGAAACCTGGCACCTGGACATCGAAGAATTCATCGAGCTGCGCAAGAACACCGGTGATGACCGTCGTCGTACCCACGACATGAACACCGCCAACTGGATCCCTGACCTGTTCATGAAGCGCGTCTTCGATGACGGCAAGTGGACCCTGTTCTCGCCGTCGGAAGTGCCAGACCTGCACGACCTGACCGGCAAGGCCTTCGAAGAGCGCTACGAGTACTACGAAGCCCTGACCGAGTACAACAAGATCAAGGTGTTCAAGACCATCCAGGCCAAAGACCTGTGGCGCAAGATGCTGTCGATGCTGTTCGAGACCGGCCACCCATGGCTGACCTTCAAGGACCCGTGCAACCTGCGTTCGCCGCAGCAGCACGTGGGCGTGGTCCACAGCTCGAACCTGTGCACCGAGATCACCCTGAACACTAACAAGGACGAGATCGCGGTCTGCAACCTGGGCTCGATCAACCTGCCGAACCACATTGTCGATGGCAAGCTGGACACCGCCAAGCTGCAACGCACCGTGAACACCGCCGTGCGCATGCTCGACAACGTGATCGACATCAACTACTACTCGGTGCCGCAAGCGCGTAACTCGAACCTCAAGCACCGCCCGGTCGGCCTGGGCATCATGGGCTTCCAGGACGCACTGTACCTGCAGCACATCGCCTACGGTTCCGACGCTGCCGTCGAGTTCGCCGACAAGTCGATGGAAGCGGTCAGCTACTATGCGATCCAGGCTTCCTGCGACCTGGCCGACGAGCGTGGCGCCTACGAGACCTTCCAGGGTTCGCTGTGGTCCAAGGGCATCCTGCCGCTGGATTCGCAACAGATCCTGATCGAAGCCCGTGGCCAGAAGTACATCGATGTCGACCTGAACGAGACCCTGGACTGGGCACCGGTGCGTGCTCGCGTACAAAAAGGTATTCGTAACTCGAACATCATGGCCATCGCGCCGACCGCGACCATCGCCAACATCACCGGCGTATCGCAGTCCATCGAGCCGACCTACCAGAACCTGTACGTGAAATCGAACCTGTCGGGCGAATTCACCGTGATCAACCCGTACCTGGTCCGCGACCTGAAGGCCCGCGGCCTGTGGGACTCGGTCATGATCAACGACCTGAAGTACTACGACGGTTCGGTGCAGCAGATCGAGCGTATTCCACAAGAGCTCAAAGACCTGTACGCCACTGCGTTCGAAGTCGAGACCAAGTGGATCGTCGATGCCGCCTCGCGTCGCCAGAAGTGGATCGACCAGGCTCAGTCGCTGAACCTGTACATCGCCGGCGCGTCGGGCAAGAAGCTGGACGTGACCTACCGCATGGCCTGGTACCGTGGCCTGAAAACCACCTACTACCTCCGTGCCCTGGCCGCGACCAGCACCGAGAAGTCGACCATCAACACCGGCAAGCTCAACGCCGTTTCCAGCGGTGGCGACAGCGCCCCGGTCCAGGCTGCCGGCCCGGCACCAGTGCCGAAAGCTTGCGCGATCGACGAGCCTGACTGCGAAGCCTGCCAGTAAGGCCTGATGCCGCAAAAGGGGTGCCCACGGGTGCCCCTTTGCGGCATTTTTGTATCTGCGCAGTGGCCCCAGGATTTTAGCGTCGCCGCGGTATCGATGGGGCCGCTACGCAGCCCTTTCGCGACGCAAGGCCGCTCCTACAAGAATCGCGCCAAACACAACATAATGTGCCACTAAAATTAAAACACACCATATGTAGTGCTATACGCTTTTTGCCGCTACACTCCCACCCCGTAAATACCGATACAAGCCTCGTGAACGGACGCACCTAAAACCGGTCGAAAAAGTTACCCCCGACCGCCAGACACGCGTCCCGATCGAAGACGAATTCCGGTATACTGCGCCCCCTCTGAAAAGGGCACCTATTCAAGTCCCTGGCCCCTCCCCGAGGCCTGGCCAGGCACACGTCAGATGTAACGAGAGTCAGCCTCTCGAGCTGTCCATTCGCCGTAACGGCCGTGCGTCAGGCATCACATTCTTAAAATCCAACCGGTTGCCTCAGGGCAGCCCTCAAGCAGGAGCCAAACCATGCTGAGCTGGGACGAATTCGACAACGAAGACGGCGAAGTAGCCGCCAAAGGCAACACCCCTGCGCAGGCCAACGCCGCCGCCACCCTCGACAAGCTCGACAGCGCCGGCGGTGCCGCCGCCCTGGAAGCCCGTGCTGCTACCGCTTCTGACTCCGAAGCCGTAAAACGCGCCAAGGCCGCCCTCGACGCCCTCGACGTTGCCGAAGGCCTGGCCGAGCTGGAAGGCTCCGCTGCCCGCGTTGCGGTCGACGAAAAGCGCATGATCAACTGCCGCGCCGACCTCAACCAGCTGGTACCGTTCAAGTACGACTGGGCCTGGCAGAAGTACCTCGACGGCTGCGCCAACCACTGGATGCCGCAAGAGGTCAACATGACCGCCGACATCGCCCTGTGGAAGAGCCAGGACGGCCTGACCGAAGACGAGCGCCGCATCGTCATGCGCAACCTGGGCTTCTTCTCCACCGCCGACTCCCTGGTTGCCAACAACCTGGCCCTGGCCGTGTACCGCCTGATCACCAACCCGGAGTGCCGCCAGTACATCCTGCGCCAGGCCTTCGAAGAGGCGATCCACACCCACGCCTACCAGTACTGCATCGAGTCGCTGGGCATGGATGAAGGCGAGATCTTCAACATGTACCACGAGATCCCGTCGGTCGCGAAAAAAGCCGCCTGGGGCCTGAAGTACACCCGCGCCATCTCCGACCCGGAATTCAACACCGGCACCCCGGAAACCGACAAAGAGCTGCTGCGCAACCTGATCGCCTACTACTGCGTACTCGAAGGCATCTTCTTCTACTGCGGCTTCACTCAGATCCTGTCGATGGGCCGCCGCAACAAGATGACCGGCGTTGCCGAGCAGTTCCAGTACATCCTGCGTGACGAGTCGATGCACCTGAACTTCGGTATCGACGTGATCAACCAGATCAAGATCGAGAACCCGCACCTGTGGGATGCCTCGATGAAGGAAGAAGCGACCCAGATGATCCTGCAAGGGACCCAGCTGGAGATCGAATACGCCCGCGATACCATGCCGCGTGGCGTACTGGGCATGAACGCCGCGATGATGGAGGACTACCTCAAGTTCATCGCCAACCGCCGCCTGACCCAGATTGGCCTGAAGGAAGAGTACCCAGGCACCACCAACCCGTTCCCATGGATGAGCGAGATCATGGACTTGAAGAAAGAGAAGAACTTCTTTGAGACGCGTGTGATCGAGTATCAGACTGGCGGGGCTTTGAGCTGGGATTGATTGTCCGGGCTGAGAAACAAGAAGGCTGCCAATTGGCAGCCTTTTTTTGGGCCTCATTATGAGGCTTGAAGGTGTCTATAAAACCAGGGGCAATTCACACTGCAAGCGCATCTCGTCTCTTGCTGGCCTCAGTTGTCTTGGGCAGGCAGCGCCATCCGGTATTCGATCACCCCCGGCTTTTCAGCGATCCAGTCGTACAGCCGCTGTGCGGTCTGGTTGGTTTCCTGGGTATGCCAGTAGAGCCGGTCACAACCCTTTTCCTGCGCCTGGCCCTGCACAAACTCGATCAACTGCTTGCCCACCTTCTTGCCCCGTGTGCTCGGGCAAACGAACAGGTCTTCCAGGTAGCAGAAGTCGTTACGCCCCCAGGTCGAGCGATGGAACACATAATGGACGAAGCCGAGCACCCGCTCACCGTCCGTGGCCACGGCGCAGTGCACGGGCTCGGCCGGGTCGAAGAAACGGGCCCAGGTCAGCTCGGTCGTGGCCTTGCTCAGCTCTACTTTGTAGAACGCCTGATACTGCTCCCAATACGCGCTCCATTGCTGCAAATCGCTCTGCTTCAACTCGCGAACCGAAACCAATGTTTGTGCAACTGTCATGGTGAACCCCTCTCAATGTGGGAATGCTCGGAAAACAGGTGCATTTATAGCGATAGAATGGCCGGAATAGCCCCGCCACTTTTCGCACGTGAAGCAGACCAATGTTCAAACATGCACAGTTGCAATCGGTCAAAGCCTGGATGAGTGACCCCGCCCATGGGGCGTTGTCGCTGCACGTGCGGATTCAAAGGGCGATTCGCCAATTGATCCTTGAAGGCGCATTGCCGGTCGGCAAGTCGCTGCCGGCTTCACGCCCGCTGGCGCTTTCCCTGGGCGTCTCGCGGGATACCGTCGAGGCGGCATACAGCCAGTTGCATGCAGAGGGCTTCATCGAGCGTCGGGTGGGCAGCGGAAGCTTCGTGTCGCAACGCGCGCGGCACCTGCCGCGGCGCAAGCGCCAACGCGAGGTGCTCTGCGATGAGCCAGCTAAACTGAGCCGCAGGGCGATGGCCGTGCTGCAGAGCGGGGGCGTGAACAACTTCCAGGGGCCGCGCCCGTTCGCACCGGGGGTTGCCGAGACCCGGCAGTTTCCCCTGGCAACCTGGGAGAAGCTGGAGCGCCAGGTTTACAAGGAATATGGCACCCAGGCGCTGGAGCACAGTGCGCCACAGGGCATGCCTGCGCTGCGCAGCGCGATCGCTGACTACCTCAACCTCGAACGGGGGGCGCAGGCGACTGCCGATCGGGTGCTGATCCTCACCAGCTCGCAGCAGGCACTTGGCCTGTGCGCCCAAGTGCTCATGGATGCCGGCGATCAGGTGCTGGTCGAAGACCCGCTCTACCAAGGCACCCGCAAAGCCATCGCCGCCGCAGGCCTCGCAGGCGTGCCCGTGCCGGTGGATGAAAACGGCATGCGTGTGGAGGACATGGCGCGGCTGGCCGTCAATGCCAGGGCGGTTTTTCTTACGCCCTCCCACCAATACCCCACCGGCGCGACCTTGTCGCTGGACAGGCGCCTGCAGGCGATCGAATGGGCCCGGCAGCAGCGTGCCTGGATCATCGAAGACGACTACGACAGCGAGTTCCACTACGAAGGCCGGCCGACTGCCTGCGTGCAGGGCCTGGACGCGCATGACCGCACGCTCTACATCGGTACCTTCACCAAGTCGCTGTTTGCCGGCCTGCGTATCGGCTACCTGCTGTTGCCACCCTCGCTCGTCGCGCCGATGACCAGCGCACGCACGCTGCAGGACGGGCATAACGCGTCCATTGCGCAACTGACCTTGGCAAGGTTCATGGAGGGCGGGCATTACACGGCTCATGTGCGGGCCATGCGGGCGCTGTATGCCGAGAGACGGGACGTGCTGGCTGAGCTCGTGCACAAGCATCTGGGGGCGTTTCTGGCGCCGTGCATCCCGGCCGGCGGGCTGCAGATGCCCTGCCATTTCGTGCAGGGTTTGCCTGAAGAGGCGGTGGTCGAGGCGGCGCGCGCGGTAGGGATTGATCTGCTGGGGCTCGGCAGTTTGTATGCGATGCCGCGCAATGATACCGGCCTGTTGATGGGGTTCGCGGCGCAGACGCCAGCCGAGATGCGGGTAGCGGTAGAGGCGCTGGCGAAGGTGTTTGCGCGGGTGAAATAGGGGCTGGCTGCTGCCGCCTTCGGATGCCGTTTTGGGCTCACGGTGTATGCCTATCGCGATCCCCGTCGAGAACCCGCACCAAACCCCAAGTCATAGTACCTCCACAAAACCATCGCACCACAAAGCGTTGACATCCCCCTCCCCACTTGCTAAAAATCGCTCAAGTTGTACGACAACGCATAACAAAAACAACAATCAGTGGAAGATCCCATGTCGACACACCTCGCGCACTACCCTCGCCGCTCGCCTGTCCCGTTTTCACCCCCTAGGCCCTGACCGGTCCGTTACCTACCCGCCCTCGCCGCAGGCCGCTTGCGCGTGCCCGGTGGACGGGCTGCCACACCCTTTTGTGGAGCACAACAATAATGAAAATCTGCCAAACCCTACCCTTTGCCCTGCTGGGCGCCGGCATGCTCGGGAGCCTGCCGGGCACCAGCGTGGCGGCGGGCTTCATCGAAGACTCCAAGGCCACGCTCGGCCTGCGCAACTTCTACATCAACCGCAACTTCACCAACCCCAGCAACCCGCAAAGCAAGGCCGAGGAATGGACGCAGAGCTTCATCCTCGATGCCCGCTCGGGGTTCACCGAGGGGCCGGTGGGGTTCGGTGTGGATGTGCTGGGGCTGTGGTCGGTCAAGCTCGATGGCGGTGGCGGCACCTACGGCACCGCGCTGCTGCCGCGCCACGACGATGGGCGGCCGGCCGATGATTACGGGCGGCTGGCGGTGGCAGGCAAGGCACGGATCTCGAAGACCGAGCTGAAGATCGGAGAATGGATGCCGGTGCTGCCGATTCTGCGTTCCGACGACGGCCGTTCGCTGCCGCAGACGTTCCGCGGGGGGCAGGTCACCTCCAACGAGATCGCCGGGCTGACGCTGTATGGCGGGCAGTTCCGTGGCAACAGCCCGCGCAACGACGCGAGCATGGAGGACATGAGCTACGGCGGTGGGCTGTCGGACCGCTTCAACTTCGTCGGCGGCGAATACAAGTTCAACCAGGACCGCACGCTGGTCGGGCTGTGGAATGCAGTGCTCAAGGACGTCTACCAGCAGCAGTACCTTCAATTGAGCCACAGCCAGCCAGTGGGTGACTGGACCCTGGGTGCCAACCTGGGCTACTTCCATGGCGATGAAGACGGCTCCGAACGTGCCGGGCAGCTGGACAACAAGACCTATTCGGGGATGTTCTCGGCCAAGTATGGCGGCAACACCTTCTGGGTCGGCCTGCAGAAGGTCGATGGCGATACCTGGATGCGGGTCAACGGCACCAGCGGCGGGACGCTGGCCAACGACAGCTACAACTCAAGCTTCGATAACGCCAATGAGCGGTCGTGGCAGGTGCGGCACGACTTCAACTTCGTCACCGTCGGGGTGCCTGGGCTGACATTGATGAACCGCTACATCAGCGGGCAGGATGTGCACACAGGGGCGGTTACCGATGGCAAGGAATGGGTGCGCGAGACGGAGCTGGCCTATGTGATCCAGAGCGGGGCGTTCAAGGACTTGAGTGTGAAGTGGCGTAACTCGAGCATTCGCCGTGATTACAGCAACAACGAGTTCGATGAGAACCGGTTGATCTTCAACTACCCCCTGTCGCTGTTGTAACCCAGGCTTCCCTGTAGCAACGGCCTTGTGTAGGAGCGGCCTTGCGTCGCGAAAGGGCCGCAAAG
>NZ_JANIAG010000015.1:0-52601 GCF_028682155.1 Pseudomonas sp. 39004 | reverse complement strand
TGATTGAACGTTCAATCAAAACAAAATTCCTGCCTTCCCGTGACAGCGCATACTCGTGCGCCGGGCCTGCGCGCCCGGAAATCTTTGCCTATGCTGCTGTCTACCAACAAGGAATCAACGTGACGAGGGACACCGCCATGTTCTACGTGCAACGCGACGCCACCGGCCAGTTGCTGCGGGTAGAAGCCGCTTCATACGAAGGGTTCAGCGAGATACTCCCCGCCGACAATGCCGAAATCCAGGAATGGTTCGGCGATGACGAAGTGGAAAACAGCCTCAAGCAGCTCAAGCAAAGCGACCTGGACATGATCCGCGTGCTCGAGGACTTGATCGATGTGCTGACCGCCAAGGGCGTCTTCAGCATCACCGACCTGCCTGCCGGGGCACAGGCCAAGTTGCTCAATCGTTCCAAGGCGCGCAAGGCGCTCGGCAGCTTGAACAACCTGATCGATGAAGAAGAGCAGGGCGGGTTGATCTGATACTGGATCAGCCCCCGTTCCTCAGTGATATGGTTATTCAATAAAGGTATTTAAAATATCCTTCTTATGACTTTATAGTCGATCCCACTGCGTACCCGTCGACCAATCGATGCGCCGCACGACTTGAACCCACACGGGAAATCCCCGTGCGTTTCTGATCGTTGCGCGTACTTTGACGTCGCGCACTGCGTGGGAGTGAACCATGTCCGCCGCCTCGAACGCCTTGTCGTCCATCGACAGCGCCCAGCCGCAACACTTTGAAATCCGCCCGTTCTCCGGTGCCGTCGGGGCCGAGATCATTGGCCTTGACCTTGGCAAGCCCGTCAACGCCGAGGATTTCACCCGCATTCATCGCGCCCACCTCGATCACCATGTACTGGTGTTCCGCGACCAGCGCATCACCCCTGAACAGCAAATCAGCTTCAGCCGCCGCTTCGGCGAGCTGCAGATCCATGTGCTCAAACAGTTTCTGCTGGCCGGGCACCCCGAGATCCTGATCGTTTCCAACATCGTCGAAGACGGCCACAACATTGGCCTGGGTGATGCTGGCAAGTTCTGGCATTCGGACCTGTCGTACAAGACGCTCCCCAGCCTCGGTTCGATGCTGCATGCCCAGGAACTGCCGAGCGAGGGCGGCGATACCCTGTTCGCCGACATGCACAAGGCCTGGGACGCCGTACCCGAAGCCCTGCGCAGCGTGATCGAGGGCCGCGCGGCCGCTCATTCCTACACGGCCCGTTATTCCGAAACCAAGTTCGAGGGCAACTGGCGCCCGACCCTGAGCGCCGAGCAGTTGGCCCAGGTGCAGGAAGTCATCCACCCGGTGGTGCGTACCCACCCGGAAAACGGCCGCAAGGCGCTGTTCGTCAGTGAAGGCTTCACCACCCGCATCGTCGGCCTGCCAGCGGATGAAAGCCACGACGTGCTGCAACAGCTGTATGCCCTGAGCGTGCTCGAACAGAACATCTACCGCCATCAGTGGCAGCCCCACGACCTGGTGTTCTGGGACAACCGCTCGCTGATCCACCTCGCCACCGGCTGCCCCGCGCACCTGCGGCGCAAGCTGTACCGCACCACCATCCAGGGCGATGCCCCGTTCTGACGACTGAGGAAACACATCATGCGCAAATCCATCAGCCGCCTGGCGGCAAGCATCGGCCTGGGCGCGAGCCTGGTCGTCGGCAGCCTGGCGGCACCTGCCGTGGCCCAGGCCGAAGGCGAGATCCGCATCGCCGAACAGTTCGGCATCGTCTACCTGCTGCTGAACGTGGTGCGTGACCAGCACCTGATCGAGAAGCACGGCAAGGAGCAGGGCATCGACATCAAAGTCGATTGGGCCCAGCTTTCTGGCGGTGCAGCCATCAACGATGCGCTGCTGTCTGGCTCGGTGGACATCGCCGGCGCCGGCGTTGGCCCACTGCTGACCGTCTGGGACCGTACCAAGGGCCGGCAGAACGTCAAGGCCGTCGCCTCGCTGGGCAACTTCCCGTATTACCTGGTCAGCAGCAACCCCAACGTGAAGACCATCGCCGACATCTCCGAGAAAGACCGCATCGCCGTGCCGGCGGTAGGCGTCTCCGTGCAGTCGCGCTTCCTTCAATACGCCGCAGCCCAGCAGTGGGGCGACAAGGACTACAACCGCCTCGACAAGTACACCCTGGCCGTACCGCACCCCGATGCCACGGCCGCGTTGATCGCCGGTGGCACCGAGCTTAACGGGCACTTCTCCAACCCGCCGTTCCAGGACCAGGCGTTGGCCAACAAGGACGTGCACGTCGTGCTCAACAGCTACGACCTGCTCGGCCCCAACTCGCCGACCCTGCTGTTCGCCACCGAAAAATTCCGCAACGACAACCCCAAGACCTACAAGGCCTTCGTCGACGCCCTGGCCGAGGCTGCGGACTTTGCGCAGAAGGACAAGGCTGCTGCTGCCGAT
This sequence comes from Pseudomonas sp. 39004, assembly GCF_028682155.1. NCBI lineage: Bacteria > Pseudomonadati > Pseudomonadota > Gammaproteobacteria > Pseudomonadales > Pseudomonadaceae > Pseudomonas > Pseudomonas sp. 39004. Next base: position 50,186 of record NZ_JANIAG010000015.1, on the reverse strand, counting down.
ACCTACATCCGCGTGACCAAGGCCAAGATCGACCGCGACGCGCTGATCAAGCTGATCGACAACCCGCAGTACGAGTTCACCGTCACGCCGAAGAACACCTACAAGCTGGCAGACTTCCTTTATCGGGTCGGCGCCATCAAGCACAAGCCTGAGTCGTGGAAGGATTACTTCTTCCAGGATGAACGCCCGCTGCAGGGGAGCTGATCGATCATGACCGCCCCATTGCCAGGCCACGCGGCCAGCAACCTGAGCCGTGTCGCCACGCCACCCTTGCTCAAGGTGGATAAACTCAGCCTCGAATACCGCACCGCGCAGCGCGTGGTGCGGGCCACTCACCAGGTCAGCTTCGAAGTTGACCGTGCCGACCGTTTCGTCTTGCTGGGGCCTTCGGGCTGCGGCAAGTCCACCTTGCTCAAGGCCGTGGCCGGGTTCATCAACCCCCAGGAAGGGCAGATCCTGCTGCAGGGCCAGCCCGTCAAAGGCCCAGGGCCGGACCGTATCGTGGTGTTTCAGGAGTTCGACCAGCTACCGCCCTGGAAGACGGTAAAGCAGAACGTCATGTTCCCGCTGCTGGTCTCTGGCCAGCTCAAGCGCGCCGAGGCCGAGGAACGGGCGCTGCATTACCTGGACAAGGTCGGCCTGGCGGCGTTTGCCGATGCCTATCCCCATACCCTGTCTGGCGGCATGAAGGCGCGCGTGGCGATTGCCCGGGCCTTGGCCACCCAGCCGAAGATTCTGCTGATGGACGAACCGTTCGCCGCGCTCGACGCGCTGACCCGGCGCAAGATGCAGGAAGAGCTGCTGCTGCTGTGGGAAGAGGTGCGTTTCACCTTGCTGTTCGTCACCCACTCCATCGAAGAGGCGCTGGTGGTCGGCAACCGCATCTTGCTGCTGTCGCCGCACCCGGGGCGGGTACGGGCCGAGGTGCACAGCCATCAGTACGATCTTGGCAGCCTGGGCGCAGCGGATTTCCAGGCCAGTGCCCGCCGCATTCATCGGCTGCTGTTCGATGAGGCACAAACGCCCGAGCAAGCCGACGAACTCGGCTTCAACGATATCCGTATCGCCCACTGACAGGAGCTTCAGCCATGACCACTACCCCTGTACGTCAGGAATACGAGGTGCAGCTGGAGCCGCTGCTCAGTGTGCCTCTGGAACGCCAACTGCCATTGGCCCAGCGTTTGTGGCAGCACGGCTGGCTGCGCAAGGCGGTCATCCTGGTGGTGATCGCCGCGCTTTGGGAGGCCGCAGCCCGCTATCAAGGCAACGACCTGCTGCTGCCGAGCTTTCTGCAAACGTCCGCTGCGTTATGGGATGGCCTGATCAGCGGTGAACTGCCGGCCAAGGTCGGCGTGTCGCTGGTGATCTTGCTCAAGGGGTACGTGCTGGGCATCGCGCTGGCCTTTGGGTTGACCAGCCTGGCGGTGTCGACCCAGCTCGGTCGTGACCTGCTGGGCACCTTGACCTCGATGTTCAACCCCCTGCCAGCGATCGCCTTGCTGCCGCTGGCGCTGCTGTGGTTCGGCCTGGGCGACAACAGCCTGATCTTCGTGCTGGTGCACTCGGTGCTGTGGGCACTGGCGCTGAACACCTACGCGGGCTTTCTCGGGGTGTCCGAAACCCTGCGCATGGCCGGCCGCAACTATGGCCTGAAGGGCCTGCGCCTGGTGTTGCATATCCTGGTACCGGCGGCCTTGCCGTCGATTCTGTCGGGGTTGAAGATCGGCTGGGCGTTTGCCTGGCGTACCCTGATTGCCGCCGAGCTGGTGTTTGGCGCCAGCAGTGGCAAGGGCGGCCTGGGTTGGTACATCTTCCAGAACCGCAACGAGCTGTACACCGACAAGGTGTTCGCCGGGCTGGCCGTGGTGATCCTGATCGGTTTGCTGGTCGAAGGGTTGGTGTTCAATACCCTGGAGCGGCTGACGGTGCGGCGTTGGGGCATGCAGCGCTAGCAGGCAAGCCTGCACCGGCTGCTGTGGGGGCGGGGTTATCGGGGTGCCGAACCGGCACGCAGAGGCCGGTACAGGTTATGGGTTCTGGTACTGGGCAGCCGCATTGCTCAGCATCTTGCCAATCTCTTCGCGCAGCCCTTCGGGTTGCTCCACCACTACCCCATCCCCCTGGCTCAGCAGCCACCAGCGCAACGGCCAGCCATCGCTCACCGTGGCACGCACCCGATGCCCATGCTCCTGCGCCGTCAGCTGCATGTCGGTGCTTAGCGGCGTCTCGCGCAGCTGCCGCGCCAATGTGTCACTGATCCGCGCCACCAGCTCCACCCCTTCGCCCTGGGCCGGCTGCAGCGCGTCACCGCGCAGGTAGGTCAATAGGTCGAAATTGCCGCGCAGCTCGCCCACGGCAGTCGACGACCAGTGCCAGCCGAACGGTATGCTCTTGTCATTGCGCTCCAGCGGAAAAATCAGCGACAACTCGTTGAGGTCGCGCTCAACCGTGCGTTTGCTGACATTGAAGCCCACATCACGCAGGCGCCAGACCAGCTCGGCGCTGGTGATGCCTGGGGAGCGGCTGGGCAGCTGGCGCAGCAGCGCCCACTGACGGCTGAGGGTGGCGCGAGTGGTGGCGAACGGCAAAAGATAACGTCCTTGTCTAGGCTTGCCGCAATAGGATGGCGGCACGAGCGGGGCATGGCAATTGGCCACAGCCTGCTCAGATCAAGGAAGTCGCATTTGGTTGCCTCGTGCCGAATCGTTCGCGACAGGTTTTGTCGTGACGTCACGCAGAATCACGCCTCATCACAGCTGAGGTTGGGGTTGTGTGTCGTTCAATGAGGATGAACATGTCTGCTGCCAGCAATATCCATTCGCTGCTCGCCCGTCTTCTGCCAGAGCGGGTCATCGCCCCACCAGCCCCTGCGGCGAGGCGTCATCGGTTGTTTGCCGGGGTCGGGTTGCCCAGCCAGCGGTCGCTGTTGGTCAGCCGCCTGGATGAGGCCAGCGATTTGCAGGTGGTGTATGCCGACCTGCGCCGCCAGGCGTTGCAAGGCAGCGTAGCGGCGCTCAATGACCTCGGCTGGATCTGGCTCAATGGCAAGTACTGGCGTGCCGACACGGTGCTGGCCGGCCACCTGCTGCGCATGGCGGCCTTGCAGGGCAACGCCGCGGCCTGGTTCAACCTGGGCCAGCAGCACTATTTCGGCAAAGGCATCGAGGCGTCGTACGTGCAGGCGGCCGAGTGTTATCGGCAGGCGTTCGACCGCGGCATGTTGCATGCTGCCGCTGCGCTCGGTGACTTGTATGAAGAGGAAGTGTGCGATGGCGACCTTGACTGGCAGGTCGACCTGGTAGAGGCCTACCAGTGGTTTCAGCGCGGCGCCCAGCGGGGCGAAGCGCGATGCCGGTTTGAAGTCGGTTATCGGCTGATGCATGGCCTGTACGTCGAAGCCGATATCAAAGGCGCGTTGTATTGGCTGGAACTGGCGGCTGCGGCGGGGGTGATGCAGGCGGCCGAGGAGCTGGCGGTGCATTTCAGCAGCCGCGACGGCACGCGGTACCTGGAATGGCGCGACCGGGCAGTGCAGATGGGCAGCACGCTGGCGCTGACGATGAAGCTGGAAGACCAGGTGCAGCCCTGACCGTTGCCTCATATTCGCGGCAAAGCGCAGCCCCTTGTGGGGGCGGCCTTGCGCCGCGAAAGGGCATTACATGAACAACAATTCATCCACGCTATCCGTCGCCCGCTGTTGACGACAGGGGGAGGGCCAGGCGTATATTGATAGTTAGCAAACTATGAATATCCTTGGTTCCTTTCATGACCCTTGATCTCCTGCGCCTGCAAGTCAGCAGCGGCATGGTGGTTGCCGCACGCCATTGGCGGCGCATCTGCCATGCGGCCCTCACCAGTTACGGCATCTCCGAGGCCTGCGCCGCGCCGTTGCTGATGATCGTGCGCCTGGGCGACGGCGTGCATCAGGTGGCGGTGGCCCAGGCCGCCGGCCTCGAAAGCCCGTCGTTGGTGCGCTTGCTCGACCAACTGTGCAAAGCCGGGCTGGTGTGTCGCAGCGAGGACCCTCTGGACCGCCGCGCCAAGGCCCTGAGCCTGACCGCCGAAGGCCGCGCCCTGGCCGAGTCCATCGAAGCCGAGCTGGTGCGCCTGCGCCGTGATGTGCTGCAGGGCATCGACCAGGCCGACCTGGAGGCCACCTTGCGCGTACTGCGCGCCTTCGAAGCCGTCGGCCTCGGCACACCAGGCGGGGCAGCATGAACGGATTCTTCAGCTCGGTGCCCCCGGCCCGCGATTGGTTCTACGGCGTGCGCACCTTCGGTGCGTCGATGATCGCCCTGTACATTGCCCTGCTCATGCAACTGCCACGCCCTTACTGGGCGATGGCGACCGTCTATATCGTCTCCAGCCCGTTCGTCGGCCCCACCAGCTCCAAGGCCCTGTACCGCGCCCTGGGCACCTTGCTCGGTGCCGGCGGGGCGGTATTGCTGGTGCCACCGCTGGTGCAGTCGCCGCTGTTGCTGAGCGTGGCCATCGCCTTGTGGACCGGCACCTTGCTGTTCCTCTCGCTGAACCTGCGCACGGCCAACAACTACGTGCTGATGCTGGCCGGCTACACCCTGCCGATGATTGCCCTGGCTGTGGTCGACAACCCTACGGCGGTGTTTGATGTGGCCTCGTCGCGGGCCCAGGAAATCTGCCTGGGCATCGTCTGCGCGGCGGTGGTCGGCGCGATCTTCTGGCCGCGGCGCCTGGCCCCGGTGGTGGTCGGCTCGACCGGCAACTGGTTCGCCGAGGCGATCCGCTACAGCGATACCTACCTGGCCCGCGACGTTGCCGCCGACAAGGTCGGCAGCATGCGCGCCTCGATGGTGGCCACGTTCAATACCCTGGAAATGATGATCGGCCAGCTCGGCCACGAAGGTGCCGGCCCCCACACCCTGAAAAACGCCAGTGAACTGCGTGGGCGCATGATCCACCTGCTGCCAGTGATCGACGCCCTGGACGACGCCCTGGTCGCCCTCGAAGGCCGTGCGCCGGCCCAGTTCGCCCAGCTGCAACCGCTGCTGGCCGAGGCCCGCGAATGGCTCAAAGGCACCGCTGACGATGCCTCCCTGGCCCCCTGGACCGCATTGCACGAGCAGATCACCCGCCTGCAACCCAGCGCCACGGCCCTGGACCAGCGCGCCGGCCTGCTGCTGTCCAACGCCCTGTATCGCCTGACTGAATGGGTCGACCTCTGGCAAGACTGCTGCACCCTCCAGCACGCCTTGCGCAAGGACGACGCCACGCCCTGGCGCGCCGCCTACCGCCACTGGCGCCTGGGCCGGCTGACGCCGTTCTTTGACCGTGGCCTGATGCTCTACTCGGTGTTTTCCACGGTTACCGCGATCATCGTCGCCAGTGGCCTGTGGATTCTGCTCGGCTGGAACGACGGTGGCAGCGCGGTCATCCTCGCTGCCGTAGCCTGCAGCTTCTTTGCCGCAATGGACGACCCGGCGCCGCAGATCTACCGGTTCTTCTTCTGGACGCTGATGTCGGTGATCTTCTCCAGCGTCTACCTGTTCCTGGTGCTGCCCAACCTGCACGACTTCCCGATGCTGGTGCTGGCCTTTGCCGTGCCGTTCATCTGCGTCGGTACGCTGACCGTGCAGCCGCGTTTCTACCTCGGCACCTTGCTGACCATCGTCAACACCGCCACCTTCATCAGCATCCAGGGCGTCTATGATGCGGACTTCCTGACCTTCATCAACGCCAACCTGGCAGGCCCGGTGGGGCTGCTGTTCGCCTTCATCTGGACCTTGCTGCTGCGCCCGTTCGGCGTGGAGCTGGCGGCCAAGCGCATGACCCGCTTCGCCTGGCGCGATATCGTCGAAATGACCCAGCCCGCGACATTGGCCGAACACCGCCAGGTGGGCGTACAGATGCTCGACCGCCTGATGCAGCACCTGCCACGCTTGTCGCAAACCGGCCAAGACAGCGGTGTGGCGCTGCGTGACCTGCGCGTAGGCCTGAACCTGCTTGACCTGCTGGCCTACCTGCCACGCGCCAACCCGCAGGCCCGCGAGCGCCTGGCTTTGGTCATCGAAGAAGTCGGCGCCCACTACGCCGCCTGCCTGCGCGCCAATCAGCGCCTGCACGCCCCGGCCGCGCTGTTGCGCAACATGGAGCGTGCGCGACAAGGGCTGGCGTTGGACGATCACAACGACCGCGGCGATGCCCGTGTACACCTGCTGCACGCCTTGAGTGGCCTGCGCCTGGCCTTGCTGCCCGGTGTCGAAGTGATGCTCGAACCTACCGAACAACCGCAACTGCCCCCCGGCATCGATGGAGCCCCACTGTGATCGGTGATCTGGATATCAGCGGGGTGTTTCTGCCCACGCTGTTGGTGATGATGTTGTTCACCTACCTGTTGTTCCTGGGCGTGCACGCTGTACTGGTGCGCCTGCACTTTTACCGCCTGGTCTGGCACCGGGCCTTGTTCAACGTTGCCCTCTACGCCGTGATGCTGGGCGCGGTCGACCACTTTTGCCGAAACCTGATGCTGCCATGAAAAAACCTTTGCTGACCCTGGGCCGTGTGGTCCTGACCTTGCTGGTCGTGAGTTTCGCCGCCGTGCTCGTCTGGCAGATGGTGGTGTACTACCTGTTTGCCCCCTGGACCCGCGACGGCCACATCCGCGCCGACGTGATCCAGATCGCCCCGGATGTGTCCGGGCTGATCCAGAAGGTCGAGGTGCGTGACAACCAGGTGGTCAAGCGCGGCGACGTGCTGTTCACCATCGACCAGGACCGCTTCAGCCTGGCCCTGCGCCAGGCCCAGGCAACCCTGGCCGAGCGCGAGGAAACCCTGGCCCAGGCCGCCCGTGAAACGCGCCGTAACCGCAAACTGGGCAACCTGGTGGCGGCCGAGCAACTGGAAGAGAGCCAGTCTCGCGAGGCCCGCGCCCGCTCGGCGGTCAACGAGGCGCAGGTGGCGGTCGATACTGCCCAGCTCAACCTCGACCGCTCGGTGGTCCGCAGCCCGGTCGATGGCTACCTCAACGACCGCGCCCCGCGTAACCATGAGTTCGTCAGCGCTGGCCGCCCGGTGCTGTCGGTGGTCGACAGCGCCTCGTACCACGTCGATGGCTACTTCGAAGAAACCAAGCTCGGTGGCATCCACATTGGTGACGCCGTGGACATCCGCGTGATGGGCGACAACACCCGCCTGCGCGGCCACGTGCAAAGCTTCGCCGCCGGTATCGAAGACCGCGACCGCAGCAGCGGCGCCAACCTGTTGCCCAACGTCAACCCGGCCTTCAGCTGGGTGCGCCTGGCCCAGCGGATTCCGGTGCGTATCGCTTTCGATGAAGTGCCGGAAGACTTCCGCATGATCGCCGGGCGCACCGCCACGGTATCGATCATCGAGGACAAGCGCCCATGAAACGCCTGATGCTGGTGGGCATGGCCTTGTCCCTCGGTGCCTGTGCCCTGGTTGGCCCGGACTATGAAGTGCCGAAAGACGCGGCCGTGCAGCGCAGCGACCTCAACGGCCCGCTGCGTCAGGATGCCGACAGTGTGGTGTCGGCGCCGGTGCCCGAAGACTGGTGGCAGCTGTACCAGGATCAGCGCCTCAACGCACTGGTACGCCAGGCATTGAGCGCCAATACCGAGCTGCGCGTGGCCGCTGCCAACATTGCCAAGGCCCGTGCGCAGGTTGAAGTGGCCGAATCGCAGGGCGGTTTCAGCGGTGGCATCAAGGCCGGCGCGCAGCGCTTGCAGGAGTCCGGCGAGGCCTTCCTGCTGCCTGAAAAGGTGCCCGTGGCCAATATCGGTGAGGCCATCATCAGCGCCTCCTACCAGTTCGACCTGTGGGGCACGTTCAAGCGCGGCACCGAAGCGGCCAAGGCCAACGCCGACGCGGTGCAAGCCGCCGCAGACACCGCGCGCATCACCCTGGTGGCCGATGTGGTCAAGGCCTACACCCAGGTGTGCTCGGCCAACGAGGAATACCACATTGCCCGCGAGTCGCTGGACTTGCAGGAGCAAGGCGTGAAGCTGAACCAGCGCCTGCGCGATGCCGGCCGTGGCGATGAAACCCAGGTCACCCGCTCGCAGACCCAGTTCAAATCGTTGCGCGCCGAGTTGCCGCGCTTCAAGGCCGAGCGCGAGACCGGCCTGTATACCCTGGCTGCACTGCTGGCAAAACCCGTGGAGCAGTTGCCGGCAGGCACCGCCGACTGCGCCGAGCTGCCGCACCTGGCGCAGTTGGTCCCGGTGGGCGACGGCGCCGCGTTGCTCAAACGCCGCCCCGATGTGCGCCAGGCCGAACGCCAACTGGCGGCGGCTACCGCCAACATCGGCGTGGCCACCGGCGCGCTGTACCCGGATATCAGCATCGGCGCCCAGGTCGGCACCATTGGTATTCTCGAGAACCTTGGGGAGCCGGCCACCAACCGCTGGGGCTTTGGCCCGCAGATCAATTGGAGCATCCCGACCAATGGCACCCGTGCCCGCATCCGCATGGCCGAAGCCTCGACCCAGGCGGCGCTGGCGCATTTTGATGGGGTGGTGCTGAACGCCATTCGCGAGACCCAGACCCGATTGGCGCAGTACAGCGCCTTGCTGGACCGGCGTGATGCCTTGGCCGAGGCGGAGCAGTCGGCCAAGGAAGCGGCGGACCAGACGCATCGGTACTACCAGGCTGGGCGTGAATCGTTCCTGGCGGATTTGCAGGCGACGCGGACGTATACCGATATGCGCGCGCAGTTGGCGGCGGCGAATAGCCAGGTGGCGATGGGGCAGATTGGGGTGTTCCTGGCGTTGGGTGGGGGGTGGAAGGGGGGTGGTGGCAAGCCTTGAGGGTTGTGGGGTTGTGGGAAGGTGTTTGACGACAGAGTCGCGACGCTTATGCGATCGAGCGCCGCCCGCGCGGCGCATCGCGAGCAAGCTCGCTCCTACATCTGTTTCGGCCAGTCACGTCTGTGCCATCGCACGCGACCGCCTTGTTTTTTCGACTCGAGATTGAGGCGAGCACCAAGGGGCCGCGCGCGGTGGCTTCAGGATCAACTGGCCCGAAACAGATGTAGGAGCGAGCTTGCTCGCGATGCGCCGCGCGGGCGGCGCTCGATCTCAAGGGCGCTGAAACTCTCACGGCGAACACCTTGAAGCCGTAAGACATTTCCGAACCTGAAACCTGTCCTGTTTTGTCACAAGATTTTTCATGAAATCCGCCCACCACCCTTGAGAGAAATAGAGTGGAAGTGAACAATGTTCTCTTTCGCATTCCCTCCGAGACTGGCCATGAATACCCATTCCCGTCTGCTTGCCTGGCTGCCTGCTTTACTGCTGGGCCCAATGCTGGCGCTGTGCAGCACCCTGGCGTTGGCCGAAGCCCCCGCCGAGGCTACCAAGGCCCTGCACTTGCTCGATTACCTGGGTGCCGACTACCCGCCGACCGTGCGCGAAGGTCAGGTGATCGACGAGGGCGAGTACCGCGAGCAACAGGAGTTCAGCGCGGTCCTGGCCGACCTGGTCAAGAACCTGCCGGCGCATGCCGAACAAGCCGCGCTGGTACAGGGCGTGCTGGGGTTGCGCCAAGCCATCGACCAGCGTCAGGACGGCGCCGCTGTAGCCCGTCAGGCCCGTCAGTTGGGCGCACGCCTGGCGGTGGCCTACGAGGTCAGCCAGGCCCCGGTGATTACCCCAGACCCGGCCCGTGGTGCTTCGCTGTATGCGCAGAACTGCTCGATCTGCCATGGCGACAGCGGTGCCGGCGACGGCCCGGCCGGCGTTGGCCTGGAGCCACCTCCAGCCAACCTGCGCAGTGTCGAGCGGCTAGACCAGCTGAGCCTGTTCGACTTGTACAACACCCTCGGCCTGGGCATCGAAGGTACCGAGATGCCATCGTTCGCCGACCAGCTCGACGAGCGTCAGCGCTGGGACGTGGCCGCTTATGTGGCGAGCTTCACCGCCAACCCCGACGCGGCCAAGGGCGATAAAGCCTGGAACCTGGCAGACCTGGCGCGCCAGACCCCGGCCGAAGTGGCGGCCAACGAAGGCGCCGATGCAGTAACGGCGTTCCGCGCCCAGCGTGCCCAGCCGCCGCAAGTCAAACGTGGCCCGGCGCAGTTGCTCGAATACACCGCCAGTACCCTGGACAAAAGCCTGGCGGCCTACCGCGAGGGTGATCACGACCAGGCCTACGACCTGTCGGTAGCCGCTTACCTGGAAGGCTTCGAGCTGGTGGAAAGCTCGCTGGACAACATCGACACCCAGGCGCGCAAGGACACCGAAAAAACCCTCATGGCTTACCGCCAGTCGCTGCAGGACGGCTTGCCAGTGGCCCAGGCCGAGCAACGGCTGGCCGAAGCCAAGGCCAAGCTCGACCAGGCCGCCAAGCTGTTGGGCAGTGATGGCCTGAGCTGGTCGCTGAGCTATATCTCCGGTTTGCTGATTCTGTTGCGTGAGGGCCTTGAAGCGATTCTGGTGCTGGCGGCGATCCTCGCCTTCCTGCGCAACACCGGCCAGCAATCGGCGGTGCGCAGCGTCAACGTCGGTTGGGGCCTGGCGCTGGTCGCAGGTTTTGCCACCTGGGCCTTGGCGGCTTACGTGATCGACGTGGGTGGTGCCCAGCGCGAGCTGCTGGAAGGCTGCACAGCGCTGTTTGCCGCGGTCATGGTGCTGTGGCTCGGGGTGTGGATGCACGACCGCCGCCACGCCGCTGCCTGGCAGGACTACATCAAGAGCAGCCTGGTCAGTGGTGGCGGGCGCTTCGGCTTTGCCATGCTGGCGTTCTTCTCGGTGTACCGCGAACTGTTCGAAGTGATCCTGTTCTACGAGACCCTGTGGCTGCAGGCCGGGCCTGCCGGGCATCAGGCCGTGCTGGCGGGGGGCGCCACGGCGGTGGTGCTGCTGGTGGGGTTGGCGTGGGTGATTCTGCGCGGCTCGGCCAAGCTGCCGCTGTCGCTGTTCTTCAGCATCAACGCCGCGCTGCTGTGTGCGCTGTCGGTGGTGTTCGCCGGGCATGGCGTGAAGGCGCTGCAGGAAGCCGGGGTGCTGGGCACGCGGCCGGTGGCGTTCTTCGAGTTCGACTGGCTGGGCATTCATGCCGATGCCTATTCGCTGGCAGCGCAGGCAGTGGCCTTGCTGGCCATCGTGTTCCTGTACGGGCGCTCGTGGCTGGCAGAGAAACGCAGGGCGGCGGCCAACTAGCAAAGTTGTGTAAACCCCCTGTAGGAGCGGCCTTGTGTCGCGAAGCGGCCCCAGGATTTCAGCAGCGCTGCACAAATTGCCGGGGCCGCGTTGCGGCCCTTTCCGACCGGTCCGGCGCCCCGGCAAGGCCGCTCCTACAAGGATTGCGGCAGTCTGTCAGGCCGGTTGTGGTGCCGTGAGAATGTTCTGCAGCAGATGCACACTTTCGACGGCGTCATGACCCAGGCTGGTCAAGTAGCCACCATCGGGTTGATCGGTCAGCCCTTTTTCGTGCAGGCGTTTAGCAGCCGCGACCAGCTTAGCGGGGGCTTCGCTTTCTATTATCTTGATGCCTTCCTGGCTGCTGTCGTGCTTGAACAGCGCGAGTACTTCCAGTTCGGCGATCAGCTCGGGGGTAAAGGACATGGCGACTCCTGACTTCCAGACGAGGATGGCGGCACCTTCATGGGTGCCTGACCTTCGAGTGTAGTCGGGTTATTCGTCGTCGCCTTGATCCATCTCAGGTGGCAGCTCGGGCAGGGCACGCAGGGCGTTTTCATACCATTCGCTGTTGAACGCGCGGTCTTCCACCAGCATGTTGTCGATCTCGAAGGCCAGCACATGGGCCATCAGGTTGAGGATGTCCTCGCGCGCATAGCCAACCAGGGTGAGCTTGTTGAAGGTGGCCTTGGCCGCTGGCGGCTCGTCGCTTTCGATCTGGTTCTCGATGGCCTGGGTCAGCGTTGCCTCGGCGAAGGCTTCGTCGTCATTGTCGATGTCGGTGGGCTCGCTCATGGCGGTACTCCTGTGATTGGGCATACAGTTTGCCACGCCTGTGGCGGCAATGTCCGGTCATTGACCGGGTGCATGACGCTGGTCAGGGGCAGGCTGAGGGGCTATAAAAGCCGGGCCATCCCCATACGGCCTGGAGGCTGTTACCCCATGCTCAAGCTTCACGGATTCTCAGTCAGCAACTACTACAACATGGTAAAGCTGGCGCTCCTGGAAAAAGGCCTGCCTTTCGAGGAGGTCACCTTCTATGGCGGCCAGGCGCCGCATGCACTGGAAGTCAGCCCACGGGGCAAGGTGCCGGTGCTGGAAACCGAACACGGCTTCCTCAGCGAGACCAGTGTGATTCTCGACTACATCGAGCAGACCCAGGGCGGCAAGGCGCTGTTGCCTGCGGACCCGTTCGAGCAGGCCAAGGTGCGCGAGCTGCTGAAAGAAATCGAGTTGTACATCGAGCTGCCGGCACGCACCTGCTACGCCGAGTCGTTCTTTGGCATGGCGGTAGAGCCGTTGATCAAGGAGCGCGCGCGGGCCGACCTGTTGGCCGGCTTTGCCACGCTCAAGCGCAATGGTCGCTTCGCGCCGTATGTGGCGGGTGAGCAGCTGACGATTGCCGACCTGATGTTCTGCTTCTCGGTCGACCTGGCTTACGCGGTGGGCAAGAAGGTGCTGAACGTCGACTTCCTGGCGGATTTCCCGCAGGCGAAGGCGTTGTTGCAGCGAATGGGCGAGAACCCGCACATGGCGCGGATTTTGGCAGACAAGGAGGCGTCGATGCCGGCCTTCATGGAGATGATCCGCAGCGGCAAGCGCTGAGGTTTGCAGAAGCGTCAAGCCCGCCCCCACAGGGTTCCGTTAAATCAATGAGTTAGCGGTTTCTCTGTGGGGGCGGGCTTGCCCCGCGATCGAGGGCAAAGCCCTCGCCATGGCCTTAGCGCGAAGCCAGCAAGGCTTGGCCGCGTACTACCGCCGCACGCACTTGCGCCGGCGCGGTACCACCAATGTGGTCACGGGCATTGACCGAGCCTTCCAGGGTCAGCACGGCGAATACGTCCTGCTCGATCTGGTCGCTGAACTGGCGCAGTTCTTCCAGGCTCATCTCGGCCAGGTCCTTGCCGGTGTCCACACCATACTTCACGGCATGGCCGACGATTTCGTGGCAATCACGGAACGGCAGGCCACGGCGTACCAGGTAGTCGGCAAGGTCGGTGGCAGTCGAGAAGCCACGCAGGGCAGCTTCGCGCATGATCGCGTGCTTGGGCTTGACCGCCGGGATCATGTCGGCAAAGGCACGCAGCGAGTCGCGCAGGGTATCGGCGGCGTCGAACAGCGGTTCCTTGTCTTCCTGGTTGTCCTTGTTGTAGGCCAGCGGTTGGCCTTTCATCAGGGTCAGCAGGCCGGTCAGCGCGCCGAACACGCGGCCGCTCTTGCCACGTACCAGCTCCGGTACGTCCGGGTTCTTTTTCTGCGGCATGATCGAGCTGCCGGTGCAGAAGCGATCAGGCAGGTCGATGAACTGGAACTGCGCGCTGGTCCACAGCACCAGCTCTTCGGAGAAGCGCGACAGGTGCATCATGGCGATGCTTGCGGCAGCGCAGAATTCGATGGCGAAGTCGCGGTCGGAAACGCCGTCCAGCGAGTTGCCAGACACGTCCTCGAAGCCCAGCAGCTTGCAGGTGAGCTCGCGGTCGATCGGGTAGGTGGTGCCTGCCAGCGCGGCGCTGCCCAGGGGCATGCGGTTGGTGCGCTTGCGGCAGTCGACCAGGCGCTCGTAGTCGCGGCTGAGCATTTCGAACCAGGCAAGCAGGTGATGGCCGAAGGTGACCGGCTGGGCCGTCTGCAGGTGGGTGAAGCCGGGCATGATGGTGTCGGCTTCACGCTCGGCCTGCTCCAGCAGGCCCTTTTGCAGGCGGGTGATTTCGGCCAGGATCAGGTCGATCTCGTCGCGCAGCCACAGGCGGATGTCGGTGGCCACCTGGTCGTTGCGGCTGCGGCCGGTGTGCAGTTTTTTACCGGTGATGCCGATGCGATCGGTCAGGCGTGCCTCGATGTTCATGTGCACGTCTTCAAGCTCGACGCGCCAGTCGAAGTTGCCGGCCTCGATTTCGCCCTGGATGGTCTTCAGGCCATCAATGATGGTGTCGCGCTCGGCATCGCTGAGCACGCCGACCTGCGCCAACATGGTGGCGTGGGCGATCGAACCCATGATGTCGTGGCGGTACAGGCGCTTGTCGAAATCGACCGAAGCGGTGAAACGGGCGACGAAGGCGTCGACGGGCTCACTGAAGCGGCCGCCCCAGGACTGATTGGTCTTGTCGGTGCTCATGGATTCACTCATTGCAGGCGTGAACGAAAAAGTGGCAACGATGATAGCAGGGTTGGGCTTGCTGCCGCAGGGCGCCGGTCGAGAGAAATGGCCCGAAAACGGCAGGCAGACACGCACACAAGGATTTGCAGGATTGAACGGCAGTGTTCCATGGACCGTCTACAGTTGGACAGAGGACTGGCAGTGAATCTGCCAGCCGAGTGAATCTTTGGCCATCGCACCGGTCTAGAGCGTGACCGCAGTGTCGCTCGAACCACATCTGTCTACGCTATACCTGTGCGAGACTCATTCAGGAATCCAGCGCAATTATGAATGTCCTGATCGTTGATGACGAACCCCAAGGCCGTGAACGCCTCAGTAGGCTGCTCGGCGAACTGGAGGGTTACACCGTGCTGGAGCCTAGCGCCACCAACGGCGAGGAAGCCCTGGCGCTGATTGAAAGCCTCAAGCCTGATGTCGTCCTGCTCGACATCGGCATGCCCGGCCTGGATGGCCTGCAGGTTGCCGCTCGCCTGTGCGAACGCGAGGCGCCGCCGTCGGTGGTGTTTTGCACCGGCGACGACGAATACGGCACCGAGGCTTTCAAGGACAGCACCCTCAGCCATGTGACCAAACCCTTCCAGCCCCAGGCGCTGCGCGATGCCTTGCGCAAGGCCGAGAAGCCCAACCGCGCCCAGTTGGCGGCGCTTACCCGGCCTGCCAATGAAGGCGGAGGCCCGCGCAGCCATATCAGCGCGCGAACGCGAAAGGGCATCGAGCTGATTCCGTTGCCCCAGGTCATCTATTTCATTGCTGACCACAAGTACGTGACCTTGCGCCACGAGACCGGAGAAGTGCTGCTCGATGAGCCGCTCAAGGCCCTGGAAGATGAATTTGGCGATCGCTTTGTGCGCATCCATCGCAACGCGCTGGTGGCCCGCGAACGTATCGAACGCCTGCAGCGCACGCCGCTGGGGCATTTTCAGCTGTTTCTCAAGGGCCTTGACGGTGATGCGCTGACCGTCAGCCGGCGCCACGTGGCTGGCGTGCGCAAGATGATGCAGACGCTCTGACCCGCCGTGCACTGCCTGTTGTAGGAGCGGCCTTGCGTCGCGAAAGGGCCGCGAAGCGGCCCCAGGTTTTCAGCTTCGCCGCACAAATTGCCGGGGCTGCTGCGCAACCCTTTCCGACCGGTCCGGCGCCCCGGCAAGGCCGCTCCTACAAACAGCCATCCGTGGGCACAAACACACCAGCCACCCCCACCGCACCGCCTTTGACCCGTATCTGCTAGCGATGCCATCGGAGCTGTTATCATCGGCGGTATTTCTCTGCATCGGGGCGTTCCATGTCCACTCGCGAAATCCGCATTGCCACCCGTAAAAGTGCCTTGGCCCTGTGGCAGGCCGAATACGTCAAAGCCCGCCTCGAGCAGGCCCACCCTGGGCTGATCGTGACCCTGGTGCCCATGGTCAGCCGCGGTGACAAGCTGCTCGACGCGCCGCTGGCGAAAATCGGCGGCAAGGGCCTGTTCGTCAAAGAGCTTGAAACCGCCCTGCTGGATAACGAAGCCGACATCGCCGTGCATTCGATGAAGGACGTGCCCATGGACTTCCCCGAAGGCCTGGGCCTGTACTGCATCTGCGAACGCGAAGACCCGCGCGATGCGTTCGTTTCCAACCGTTTCGAAAGCCTTGAAGCCTTGCCCGCCGGCAGCATCGTCGGTACCTCCAGCCTGCGCCGTCAGGCCCAGTTGCTGGCGCGCCGCCCGGACCTCGAAATCCGCTTCCTGCGGGGCAACGTCAATACCCGCCTGGCCAAGCTCGATGCCGGCGAATATGACGCAATCATCCTCGCTGCGGCGGGTTTGATCCGCCTCGGTTTCGAAGACCGCATCACCTCCAGCATCAGCGTCGACGACAGCCTGCCAGCGGGCGGCCAAGGTGCGGTGGGCATCGAATGCCGCAGCGCCGACAGCGAAATCCATGCGCTGCTGGCGCCACTGCACCATCTCGACACCGCCGACCGGGTGGTGGCCGAACGGGCATTGAACAAACACCTCAATGGCGGCTGCCAGGTGCCGATCGCCTGTTACGCGGTGCTTGAAGGCGACCAGCTGTGGCTGCGTGGCCTGGTCGGCCAGCCCAGCGGTGGCACCTTGCTGGTGGCCGACGCCCGGGCGCCGCGCGCAGCGGCTGAGGCGTTGGGCGTGCAGGTTGCCGAAGACCTGCTGGGCCAGGGCGCCGAAGCCATCCTCAAGGAAGTCTATGGCGAGGCCGGGCACCCGTGAGCGATTGGCGCCTGTTGCTGACCCGGCCTGCCGATGACTGCACAGCACTGGCGCAACGGCTGGCGGCGGCGGGGGTGGCCAGCAGTTGTCTGCCGCTGCTGGCGATAGACGCTGTTGCTGTGGATGAGCGGCAACGCCAGTTGCTGGGTGGCCTGCAGGGCTTTCAGGCAATCATCGTGGTCAGCAAGCCGGCAGCCAGGTTGCTGCTCGAACGGCTGGCCCAGGCCGGGCTGCAGCCACCGGTTCAAGGCTGGTTCACGGTGGGCGAGGCGACCGCAGCGGTGCTGCAGGGCGCGGGCCTTGAGGTGGCCTGCCCAGCGCAAGGTGACGACAGTGAAGCCTTGCTCGCGCTGGCGGCCCTGGGCGAGGCTATCGGCGTGCCTGCGCCGCGTGTCTTGATCGTCCGCGGCGTCGGAGGTCGCGAACTGCTGGCAGAGCGTCTTGCAGAGCAAGGTGCTAGTGTCGATTATCTGGAACTGTATCGTCGCAGCCTGCCGGAATACCCGGTGGGCACCTTGATGCGTCGCATCGAAGCGGAACGCCTTAATGGCCTGGTGGTCAGCAGTGGGCAGGGCTTTGAACACTTGCAGCAGATGGCCGGCGCCGATTGGCCGCAGGTGGCGCGTCTGCCGCTGTTCGTGCCGAGCCCGCGGGTTGCCGAGCAGGCCAGGGCCGCCGGGGCCCAACAGGTTGTGGATTGCCGTGGCGCCAGTGCCACGGCCTTGCTGGCAGCCGTGCAGCGCAGCGCTGCACCTGCCTCTTAAGGCGCTAAGCTGAACGCCAAGCGCCCCCATGCAAAGGATGGATACGTGAGCGAAACTGTCTTGTCCAATAATGATCAGCCGTCGGCCCAGACGCCGGCGGACCCCGTCACCGCCCCACCTGCCAAGCGCTCCGGCAGTGGTCTGGCAGCACTGGCCCTGCTGCTGGGAGCGGCCGGGGTCGCAATAGGTGGCTGGGGTGTCTGGCAGGTGCGTCAACTGCAAGGCAACGAGTTCAACCAAGGGCAGCACCTTGAAGCGCTGAACCAGCGCGCCGAAGCGCTGCAGCAGCGTGAGCAGCAGATCAGTGCACAGTTGGCCAGCCTGCCGGCCGCCAGCGAGCTGGAAGACCGCCGCCGGCTGGTCTCGCAGCTGCAAGGCGACCAGCAGCGCCTCAGCCAGCGCCTGGAAACCGTGCTTGGCGAAAGCCGCAAGGAATGGCGCCTGGCAGAGGCCGAGCACTTGCTGCGCCTGGCCACCCTGCGCCTCTCGGCCCTGCAAGACATTACCAGTGCCAAGGCGCTGGTCGAAGGCGCCGACGAAATCCTGCGCGAGCAGAGCGACCCAGGCGCCTTCGCCGCCCGCGAGCAATTGGCACGCAGCCTGGCAACGCTCAACAGCACCCAGCAACCCGACCGCACCGGCCTGTACCTCAAGCTGGCCGCGCAACGTGAACTGGTGCAGCAGCTCAGCGCCCAGTCGCCCGAGTTCGACAGCAACGCCGATGCCCTTGGCGCGCTGACTGCCGACGGCGATGGCGCCAGTCGCTGGTCGCAGTGGTGGGCGGAAATCTCCAAGTACTTCCAGATCGACTTCAATGCCGATGACAACGTGCGGCCGCTGCTGGCCGGGCAGTCGCTCAACCAGTTGCGCCTGGCCCTCAGCCTGACCATTGAGCAGGCCCAGTGGGCGGCGCTCAACGGCGAGGCCAAGGTCTACACCCAGGCGCTGGATGATGCGCGCTCTGTGCTGTTGGCCAACTTCAACGCCGACAACCCGCAGAGCAAGGCCATGCTCGACAGCCTCAACGCCCTGGCCGAGCAGCCGGTGTCTGTCGTCACCCCTGACCTGAGCGAAAGCCTGGCCTCGGTGCAGGCCTACATCCAGCGCCGTCACCTGCCGGCCGAGGGTGAAGGGGGCAAACCATGAAGCGGGTCTACCTGCTGGCCGTGCTGGCGATCGTGATCGCCGCCGCGCTGGGTATCGCGGTGGCCAAGCACAGTGGCTATGTATTGATCTCCTATGGCAGCTTCCGTTACCAGTCGGGGTTGTGGGCGGCGTTGGCCGGGCTGATCGCCGTAATCGCCGTGCTCTGGTTGCTGCGCTACCTGGTCGGCTTGGTGCTGACCTCCAGTGGTGTGGTCAACCCGTGGTCGCGACGCAACCGCAGCCGTCGCATCCGGGTGGCCATCGAGCAAGGCCAGTTGGACCTCGCCGAGGGCCGCTGGGCCAGCGCCCAACGCCATTTGCACCGCGCCGCCGAAGCCGAGCGCCAACCCTTGCTGTACTACCTCGGTGCCGCCCGCGCGGCCAACGAGCAAGGCCGCACGGCAGACAGCGACCAGTTGCTCGAGCGTGCTCTGGAGCGTCAGCCGCAGGCCGAGCTTGCCATTGCCCTGACCCACGCCCAGTTGCAGATGGACCGCGGTGATACCGACGGCGCCCTGGAAACCCTGCTGGCCATGCACGAGCGACACCCGCACAACGGCCAGGTGCTGCGCCTGCTGCAGCGCCTGCACCTGGAGCGCGGCGACTGGTCGGCGCTGATTCGCCTGCTGCCTGAGCTGCGCAAGGGCAAGGTGCTGCCGGCCGATGAGCTCGCCGAACTGGAAAAACGCGCCTGGGGCCAGAACCTGAGCCTGGCGGCGACCCGGGGCGAAGATGCGCAAAGTGCGCGTCAGGCCTTGGAGCGCGCCTGGCAACAGCTTACCGCCGCCCAGCGCCAGGAACCGCAACTGGTGCTGGCCTATGCCGAGCAACTGCGGCAGGTGGGCGCCCAGGGCGAGGCGGAGCAGGTGTTGCGCACTGCCCTCAAGCGTGAATACGAAAGCCACCTGGCCCGTTTGTATGGCCTGGTGCGCGGTGATGACCCGGCACGTCAGCTACAGGCTGCCGAAGGCTGGCTTAAAGCCAACCCTCAGGACCCGAGCCTGTTGCTGACCCTCGGCCGCCTGAGCTTGCAGAACCGCCTGTGGGGCAAGGCGCGTGACTATCTGGAAAGCAGCCTGCGGATGGAACGCAACCCGGAAACCTGCGCCGAGCTGGCCCGCTTGCTCGCCGGCCTTGGCGAGACCGAGCGCAGCAACCAGCTGTTCCAAGAGGGCCTCGGCTTGCTGGATGAGCGTCTGTTGGCGCTGCCGTTGCCAGAAGCCGTTCGCGCCTGAACCTTTGCCTGAGCCACCCCTGAGCCCGCGCCGAAGTGCGGAATCAGGGGCTGGGTAACTTGTCTGGCAATATAAGTTAGATCTGCAATCCATTTCTTAAGACGTTTCCTACTTCCAGAATGGAAACTTCCTTTGCTATTCAGCGACTTGTCGTCCCTGTAGTGCCTTGAAACAAAGCGGTTGTTTCCTCTACCGTTTCAAGCCACTTCATTCCCCGGGACCACCATTGCCCATGCTGCCGGCCCGTTTACGCACTTTCTTTGTCCCTGCCTGCCTGGCCTCGTTGGCGGTGCTGGTCGGGTCCTATTACCTGGAATATACGCTGGGGTTGATACCGTGCCCGTTGTGCTTCACCCAGCGCCTGCTGTTGGGCCTGTACGCGGTGCTTTGCCTGGGCGCAGTGGTACAGGCGCCTTCGGCCAGCCGCGGTTACACGCGGGCGCTGCTGGCCTGCTCGCTGACGGGGGCGCTGCTGGCCGCCCGGCATGTCTGGCTGCAAGGGGCGAGTGGGGCGGTCCATGTATGCACGGCACCGATCTGGCGGGTGTTCGAGCAATCCTGGCGCGAGGCCGCCCGGCAATTGCTGCTGGGTGGGCCGGATTGTGACTCGCTG
Source organism: Pseudomonas sp. 39004 (assembly GCF_028682155.1). NCBI lineage: Bacteria > Pseudomonadati > Pseudomonadota > Gammaproteobacteria > Pseudomonadales > Pseudomonadaceae > Pseudomonas > Pseudomonas sp. 39004. The sequence goes on along the minus strand of NZ_JANIAG010000015.1, from coordinate 29,915 downwards.
ACCTGGAGTTTTCTAGACCTGACGCTACCTGAATGGAGCCTGTTGGCCTTCCTGTTGCTGGCTGCGCTGCCCTTGAGCCACCTGCTGGCGTATCGTTTCCGCACCCTGGCCGGTACTTGACCTGGCGCACACCTGGGGCGCCATCGCGACCAATGGCGTTGTATGGGGGTATTAAACACTTGTATGAACTTTGTCTGCTGAGTACCTTGATGGTCAGCACGCGCGGGAATAATCTCCCAGCACGCATACCGAAAATACAACTGCTCGATGCCGTCCTGCTGATGTCACCTTTGTGCTGCGCGGTCGTGGTGCGAGGTGCAGCGGCATCTACCCAGAAGGGAAGAGATCGCCATGCTCGATAGTTGTCAGAACGCCCAGGAACGCTGGGGCGGGGTTCATAAGCTGATCGACCGTTGGCTTCTGGAGCGCCAGGAGCTGGTGCAGGCTTTTCGCGCGTTGCGCGACGCCAAGCCGGCCTTCGCCGACAAGGACAAGAACCGCGATTTCTGTGCGGTTCTGGTCGACTACGTGTCGGCCTGGCACTTCGAGGTCAGCGAACAGTTGGTCAGCGAAGCCAAGGCCTTCGGTGATACGCGCGGCCTTGAACTGGCCACACAGATCAACCCACGTATCGATGACAGCACCCAGATCGCCCTGGCATTCAATGACCATTGCGAGAAGGGCGAGTGCAAGGACCCGGAGCGCTTCGCCGAAAAACTGGCCAAGCTGGGCGGCCTGCTGCACGAGCGCTTCGAGCTGGAAGATTGCCTGATCGAGGTGCTGCACAACGCGCACAAGGAAGAGGGCGCAGTCGAAGCCTGAGGCTTGGCGTCAGTCGCCAACCGCCAGCAGTTCGATCTCGAATACCAAAGGCGTATAGGGTGCGATCAGGTCACCCGCGCCCTCTGCCCCATAGGCTTGTGCCGACGGAATCACCAGGCGCCATTTGGCGCCTGCATGCATCCTAGGCAAGGCCACCTGCCACCCTTCGATCACCGAGCCCAGGCTGAACCACTGCGGCTGTTGGTTCTGATCGAACACCGAGCCGTCCGGCAACCTGCCCACGTAGCGAACCTGTACCTTGCCCCCCGCTTTGGGCTGTGCCCCGGCGCCGCTTTGCAGTTCGCTGTAGAGCACGCCTTCGGGTAGCTCATGCACACCGGCCCGTGCCCGCTCGTTGGCCATGAAGCGTGTTTCCACCGCCTTGAGCTTGTCTGCCTCGGCCTGCTCTGCCGTGCTGTCTGCCTGCGCCTCATGCTGCTGCAGCACGGCCTGCATGCGTGCCTTGTCGAGCTTCAGCGGCTGCCCTTGATAGGACTGGCGCAGGCCTTCGACCAGGGCGTCCAGTTGCAAGCCAGGCATCTCGGTGCGCAAGCGCTCGCCCAGGCTGGCGCCCAGGCTGTAAGCCAGGTCGTGGTCGTCCGCATTGGCCAGGGCAAAGGGCGCCACCAGGCACAAACCTAAAACAAGAAAACGAGGCATGGGCAGTTCCTGCGCAATGAGCGGGCCGTTACAGCCAACATCGGGGTGGGCCAGTATCTGCCAAATATGAGCAACGCTTAATTCAGCAACTACACTTTCACGGAGCTGCAAGATAACAACTTTGCCCAGGCATGCAACGCGGCGTAAATATTACTGTCAACATGCCCTAGCGGCGGTAGCAGCAGAAGCATAGTATGAGCCGCAATCTCGTCAGCCAGGAGGTAAACCATGTCGGCCAAAAAGAAGCCAGTAAGTACGCCGTTGCACCTGCTCCAGCAACTTTCGGGCAGCCTGCTCGAACATTTGGAAGATGCCTGCTCGCAAGCGCTGGCTGATGCGGAAAAACTGCTGGCCAAGTTGGAAAAGCAACGGGGCAAGGCACAAGAGAAACTGCACAATGGTCGCCTGAAAATGCAGGACGCGGCCAAGGCAGGTAAAGCCAAGGCGCAGTCCAAGGCCCAGAAAGCCATTGGTGAACTTGAAGGGTTGCTCGACTCGCTCAAAGACCGCCAGACCCAGACCCGCACCTATATCCAGCAACTCAAGCGTGATGCCCAGGACAGCCTGAAGCTGGCCCAGGGTGTGGGCAAGGTGCGTGAAGCCGCAAGCAAAGCACTGGACCAGCGCGCCGTAGCCGCCAAGGCTGCAAAACCGACCGCTGCCAAAGCCCCGGCGAAAGCCGCCGCTACCAAGCCAGCCGCTCGCACCGCCGCCAAGCCAGCCGCCAAAGCCGCCGCTGCCAAGGCGCCAGTCAAAGCTGCCGCTAAACCCGCTGCCGCCAAGGCGCCAGCCAAAACCGCCGCCGCCAAACCTGCGGCCAAGCCAGCCGCCAAACCAGCCGCTGCCAAAGCTCCGGCCAAGGCTGCTGCTGCCAAACCCGCAGCCAAGCCAGCTGCTGCCAAAGCCCCGGCCAAGGCTGCTGCTGCCAAACCCGCAGCTAAGCCAGCTGCTGCCAAGGCACCCGCCAAGCCTGCAGCCAAACCAGCCGCTGCCAAAGCCCCGGCTAAAACAGCAGCGGCCAAGCCTGCAGCGAAACCGGCCGTTGCCGCCAAGGCACCCGCGCGTGCCGCCGCCAAACCAGCTGCTAAGCCCGCTGCAAAACCGGCGGTGAAAGCAGCCGCCAAGCCAGCGGCCGCCAAGCCAGCCGAAACCAAGCCGGCCACAGCTGCCACCAGCACGCCTGCGGCCGCGACCAACTCGGCCGCGCCAGCCCCAGCCGCTTCGGCACCCGCCAGCACCCCGGCTCAGGCGCCGTCTTCGGCCTCCTGAAGCGCTGCCGCCGCGACGCGCAATTGATGCAGCGCGCGGTGTTCTCGGGCCTGGTCCGGCGCTAGCCGGGCCAGCCAGTCGTCCGTGGGCTCCTGAGAGTCTGCGGGCCACTGTTGCGAAAGCGCCTGCAAGCGTTCCAACAAGGTCTTCTCGGCCTGCAATTCCAGCCCCTTTACCTGCTCACGCAATGCCGCCAACAGCGCATCGTTGCGCGCTGCCGTGCGCCATTGTTGGCGCAGGCCACGTAACGGGGCCACCACTTCACGCTGCCAAGGTTCGGCGATGTCACGCAGGGCTTGCGCGCGCTCCTCACTCACGGCCACGCCGCGTGCTTGCAGCCAGGTCGCACAGAGCAACAGGCAAACGTCACCGCCCAGCGCTTGCACGCCAAGGCAGGCCTCTTCCACGCCGGGCCTGGCATACAAGGCCAGGGCGTGATTCCACAGGTCGGTGCACATGATTCCACTCACGCTACGGGTCGAGGAAGCTGGTAGACTCCGCGACCATCATGATCAGACTATCCAACCTCACTTTACAGCGTGGTCCGCAGCGCTTGCTAGAAGGCGCCGAGATGACCTTGCACGCCGGCCACAAGGCCGGTTTGATCGGCGCCAACGGCGCCGGAAAATCCAGCCTGTTCGCCTTGCTGCGCGGTGAGCTTTCGCCCGATTCCGGCGACTGCCAGCTGCCCGGCGACTGGCGCATAGCCCACATGCGGCAGGAGGTCGACACCCTCGACCGCTTGGCCGTGGACTATGTGCTCGATGGCGACGTGCGCCTGCGCAAGGTGCAGGCCGAGCTTGCCGTAGCCGAAACGGCGCATGACGGCACCGCCCTGGCCCGCCTGCACAGTGAGCTGGAAAGTGCCGACGGCTATACCGCCGATGCCCGCGCGCGCAAGCTGCTGGCAGGCCTGGGTTTCACCAACGAGCAGATGGGCCGCCGTGTCGGTGACTTCTCCGGTGGCTGGCGGATGCGTCTGAGCCTGGCGCAGGCGCTGATGTGCCCGTCCGACCTGCTGCTGCTCGATGAGCCCACCAACCACCTGGACCTGGATGCGATCCTCTGGCTGGAAGACTGGCTCAAGGGTTACCCCGGCACCTTGCTGCTGATTTCCCACGACCGTGATTTCCTCGATGCCGTGGTCGACCACGTGCTGCACGTCGAGCAGCGCAAGCTCAACCTGTACAAGGGCGGCTACAGCGCGTTCGAGCGCACCCGTGCCGAGCGCCTGGCGCAACAGCAGCAAGCCTACGAGAAGCAGCAGGCCCAGCGCGCGCACATGGAAAAGTACATCGCCCGCTTCAAGGCGCAAGCCACCAAGGCCCGCCAGGCACAGAGCCGAATCAAGGCCCTGGAACGCATGGAAGAATTGTCGGCGGCGCATGTGGATTCGCCGTTCGATTTCGTCTTCCGCGAATCGCAGAAAATTTCCAGCCCGCTGCTGGACATGTCCGAGGGCTGCCTGGGTTATGGCGACAAGGCCATCCTGGAGAAGGTCAAGCTGCAGCTGGTGCCGGGTGCGCGTATCGGTTTGCTCGGCCCCAATGGCGCGGGCAAGTCGACCCTGATCAAGAACCTCGCCGGCGAGCTGGCACCGCTGTCGGGGCGCCTGGTCCGTGGCGAGAACCTGGCGGTGGGTTATTTCGCCCAGCACCAGCTCGACTCCCTGGACGACAAGGCCAGCCCGCTGCTTCACCTGCAGCGCATTGCCCCCACAGAGCGCGAGCAGACGTTGCGCGACTTCCTCGGCGGCTTCGATTTCCATGGCAATCGTGTCGACGAACCGGTGGTGAATTTCTCCGGCGGCGAGAAGGCCCGGCTGGCCCTGGCGCTGATCGCCTGGGAGCGGCCGAACCTGTTGCTGCTGGACGAACCGACCAACCACCTCGACCTGGAAATGCGCCTGGCCCTGACCATGGCCCTGCAGGAGTTCGCCGGTGCCGTGGTGGTGGTTTCCCACGACCGTCACCTGCTCAAGAGCACCACCGACGACTTCCTTCTGGTGGCCGACGGCAAGGTCGGTACCTTCGATGGCGACCTGGAAGACTACAGCCGCTGGCTGCTCGACTACCGTCAGCGCAGTGCGCCGGCCAGCAACGCCCCAGCCAACCCGGACAAGACTGACAAGAAGGCCCAGCGCCAGGCGGCAGCGGCCTTGCGGCAGCAGTTGGCACCGCACAAGAAAGCGGCCGACAAGCTGGAGGCCGAGCTCAACCAAGTGCACGGCCAGTTGGCCGAGATCGAGACCGCGCTGGGCGACAGTGGCGTCTACGAGGCGGCGCGCAAGGATGAACTGCGTGACCTGCTGGCCCGCCAGAGCAAGCTCAAGCAGCGTGAAGGCGAGCTGGAAGAGGGCTGGATGGAAGCCCTGGAAACCCTCGAAAGCATGCAGGCCGAGCTCGAGGCGCTGTCCTGATGGCTGAGGTGTTTGGGGCGCAGGTCTTTAGGTAGGATCAGGGCGTTTGTGTGCAGGGTGAGAGCCTTCCAGCACCTGTGATATCGGGCGCCGCCCGCGCGGCGCATCGCGAGCAAGCTCGCTCCTACATTTGCTTCGGGCCAATATCGCCTGTGATAGAGGCGCGCGACCCTTTGTTTGTACGACACGATATCTATGCGGGCACCAAGGGGGCGCGCGCCAATGCTTCAGGGATAACTGGCCCGAAACAAATGTAGGAGCGAGCTTGCTCGCGATGCGCCGCGCGGGCGGCGCTCGATCTCAACAGCACCCTACAACTCAAGCCTTAAACATATCTGCAAAATCACTGGTTATTTTTTCACCAACACCTTAGCTTAACGTTTTGCAACATATGTTCGAGCGAGGTGTGTGATGTCGATGGAAGTGTGGTTGGGCTTCTTTGCCGCGTGTTGGGTGATCAGCCTTTCACCGGGGGCTGGGGCGATTGCCTCGATGTCCAGCGGCCTGCAGTACGGTTTCTGGCGCGGTTACTGGAACGCCCTGGGCCTGCAGATTGGCCTGATCGTGCAGATCGCCATCATTGCCGCCGGCGTCGGCGCCATCCTTGCTGCGTCCGCCACTGCCTTCACGATCATCAAGTGGTTTGGCGTCGCCTACCTGGTGTACCTCGCCTACAAGCAATGGCGTGCGTTGCCGATGGACATGAGCGACGAGCCTGCCGTACGCCCCATCGGCAAACCGCTGAGCCTGGTGTTCCGTGGTTTTCTGGTCAACGTCAGCAACCCCAAGGCCTTGGTGTTCATGCTGGCGGTGCTGCCGCAGTTCATCAACCCCCATGAAGCGCTGTTGCCGCAGTACGTGACAATCACCGTGACCATGATCACCGTCGACATGCTGGTGATGGCGGGTTACACCGGCCTGGCTTCGCGCGTGCTGCGCCTGCTGCGTACGCCCAAGCAGCAGAAGCGGCTGAACCGTACCTTTGCCGGGTTGTTCCTCGGCGCGGCGACCTTCCTGGCGACCCTGCGCCGCGCGCCTATCTGAAAAAAGCCCGCGAGTGATAGCACCGGCTTCGCCGGTGTTCGCGGGGCAAGTCGGATCGCCGCACCGCCGCTCCCGCAGCGCCCCCGCTATTTCGGTTTTTCCACAAACCCCTTGAGCAGATCCAACGGCAGCGGAAACACGATGGTCGAGCTCTTGTCCCCGGCTATCGCCCCCAGCGTCTGCATATAGCGCAACTGCATGGCCCCCGGCTCCTTGCTAAGCATCTGCGCCGCCTGCATCAGTTTCTCGGACGCCTGCAGTTCCCCTTCGGCATGGATCACCTTGGCCCGCCGTTCACGTTCGGCCTCGGCCTGGCGCGCGATGGCACGCACCATCGATTCATTGAGGTCGACGTGCTTGATCTCGACATTGGCCACTTTGATGCCCCAGGCATCGGTTTGCGCATCCAGCACCTGGCGTATGTCGGCGTTGAGCTGCTCGCGTTCGGCCAGTAGCTCGTCCAGTTCGTGCTTGCCGAGCACTGCGCGCAAGGTGGTCTGGGCCAGCTGGCTGGTGGCGACGAGAAAGTCCTCGACCTGAATGATGGCTTTTTGCGGGTCGAGCACGCGGAAGTACAGCACCGCATTGACCTTTACCGAGACGTTGTCGCGGGTGATCACATCCTGTGGCGGCACATCCAGCACGACCGTGCGCAGGTCTACCCGGACCATCTGCTGGATGACCGGGATCAGCAAGATCAGCCCCGGCCCTTTGACCTGCCAGAAGCGCCCCAGCTGGAACACCACGCCGCGCTCGTACTCTCGCAAGATACGGAACGCCGAAAGCAACAGCACGCCCAACAGCATCAGCAGGGCGCCGAAACCCAATTGCATGAACATCGTCATTCTCCTTGCGCCGAAGGTGCAGCGGCGCTTACCTCCAGCATCACGCCGCGACGCGCCATGACGCGCACGTGTTGACCAGGTTGCAGTGGCGTCGCGCACTGTACCTGCCACTGTTCGCCCTGCGCCTGTACCGAGCCGCAGTACGGGTTGTCTGCCAGCACCTGGGTGACGGTGACCAGGCTGCCGACCAGGCCGGCATCACCGCTGACCAAGGCGCGCTTGCGCGTTTTCAGCGCCATGCCCAGCACGCCACCGATGAACAGCGCCGAAAGCAGCGCCAGGCTGACGATGAACGCCAAAGGAATGCCAAAGCCGGGGGCATCGGTATCCATCAAGATGACCGCACCGACCACGAACGCAACGATGCCGCCAAAGCCGACCACGCCAAAGCTGGGCAAGAACGCTTCGGCGATCATGAAGGCCAGCCCAAGCAGAATCAGCGCGACCCCGGCGTAGCTCACCGGCAGCAACTGCAGGGCATACAGCGCCAACAGCAGGCAGATGCCGCCGATCACGCCGCCAACGGCGGAGCCAGGGCTCATGAACTCGAACAGCAGGCCGTACACGCCGACCATGATCAGCATCAGCGCCACGCTGGGGTTGGTGATCACCGCCAGTAAGCGCGTGCGCCAGTCCGGCAGGTGCTCGACCAGGCTGGCATCGCGGGTGTGCAGTTGCCGTGGTTGGCCGGCAACCTCCAGCGTCTTGCCATCGAGCTGGCGCAGCAGGTCGGGCAGGTCGTTCGCCACCAAGTCGATTACCTTCAGCTGCATGGCCTCGCTGGCTGACAGGCTGACCGCTTCACGCACCGCCTTCTCCGCCCAATCGGCATTGCGCCCGCGCAGCTGCGCCAGGCCCCGTATGTAGGCGGCGGCGTCATTGACCTGTTTGCGGGCGAGGGTTTGCTCATCGTCACCGGGCCTGGCCTTGTCGTCTTTGGGGGCGCCGCCGATCTGCACCGGTGTGGCAGCCCCCAGGTTGGTCCCCGGGGCCATGGCTGCGACATGGCTGGCATAGAGGATGTAGGTGCCGGCGCTGGCAGCGCGTGCCCCGCTGGGGGCGACGAAGCTTGCAACAGGCACGGGGCTGGCGAGTATTGCCTTGATCATCTGGCGCATGGCGCTGTCCAGGCCGCCGGGCGTATCCATGCGGATGACCACCAGTTGCGCGCCCTGCGCCTGGGCCTGGTCCAGGCTGCGCACCAGGTAGTCGGCACTGGCCGGGCCGATGGCATCGTCGATGCTCAACACCCAGACCGCACCGGGCGCGGCCTGGCCGCTCGGCGTCAACCCGAGCAGCATCAACAGCAACAGCCAGCGCCACCAGCGAGCGGCCACCTGTCGTCACCTCGTTCGCCTCTATTTCACAAGTTTAGTCATGGCTGGCGGCCCAAGGCCTAAAATTGAAGATTGGGGGTAACTGCGGAGGTGCATCATGCGCATGGCAAAGACGCTGCAGGCTCGCCTGGACAAGGCCAACTGCGACTACGACATCATTCCCCATCCACATTCGGCCACCAGCCTGGAATCGGCCCGCACGGCCGGCGTACCCGCCGAGCGGGTCGCCAAGTCGGTGATGCTCGATGACCGGCATGGCAACTACATCATGGCCGTGCTACCGGCCAACCGGCATCTGGACATGAGCAAGGTACGCATGTCCGGCGCCTGGCAACTGACCCGCGAAAGTGGCTTGCCGAGCCTGTTCGGTGATTGCGAACGGGGCGCGGTACCGGCGCTTGGCGATGCCTACGCGATAAAAATGATGCTCGACCCGACCCTTACCCGCCAAGGTGATGTCTACCTGGAGGCAGGTGACCACGATCACCTGATCCACATGAGCATGGAGCAGTTCATGAAGCTGGTACCGCACGCCGAAGTGCGTGAGCTGTGCTGATGTTCTCAAACCAATGCCGGGCGGGCGTCGTGGACGGCCTGGCCGGCTTTCAGGAGGAACCATGGAAGCACCTACCCACCCATTTGCAGACCTTTTCAAACAGCTGGGCTTGCCTGACGATGCCTTGAGTATCGATCAATTCATCACCAGCCATTCACCGCTGCAAAACGAGATCAAGCTGGTGGATGCCCCGTTCTGGACCGACGCCCAGCGCAATTTCCTGAAGGAAAGCATCAATGAAGATGCCGATTGGGCGGTGCCCTTCGACCAACTCAACGAAGCGTTGCGTCGCCCCCGAAAATAAAGCGCCGAGCGGCACCTGACGAGTGATTGGCCGTTGCTATGCTCAGGAAAACAATAAGGGGATAGCGCGATGAAAGATCCCTACGCACCAGGCTTCTGGTGCTCCGTGACGATCCTGGGCACGCTGACGGCCAGTTACTTCTATGGCATCAGGCAGACGCAACAGATGAATCAGGCGGTGCAGTTTCTCTACGCCGCCGCCGCGGTCACCGTGGCGGTTGCGCTGGTGGCGCTGACCTGGATCGCCTGGCAGCACTTGCACCTGAACAAGCGCGAAGTGATTCAGGGGCGAACGTTGCTGACCATCTGGAACACCAAGGTGGCCCTACGCCGGGTCGAAACGGTGTTCGACCGCTATTTCTGGGGTAGCTACTGGCATTCCGGGCGTACCTTCGAAGAGGTCATGGGCGAGCTCAAGGGCACACCGCTTGAGCAGAGCCTGGATGCCCTCAAGCGCCAGTGCCGGGCGCTCGACCGCGAAATCCACGATCACCAACACCATTGGCTGGCCAACGCGCGGGACTTATCCAGTGTGGCGGCGGCCATGGCCCGTGAGCGCTACCAGCTCGACCTGGGCGAGCCCACCTGTACCGGCAACGGTACCACCGCAGTACTCAATCGCGACCTTGAAGTGTTGGTGTACACCTGGTCGGCGCGCCTGCGCAGCTTCGACCATCAACTGGACGAACTGGAGCGCGCCTACCATTGACGCGGTTCATTCGCCGCGGATGTACTGCTCCAGCTGCAAGATCAGGTTTGCCTGCTCGGCGATGGTTTCCTTTACCAGATCGCCGATCGACAGCAGGCCAAGCAACTCGCCGTTGCTGACCACCGGCAGGTGGCGCAAATGCAGGTTGGTCATCTGGTTCATGCAGTATTCCAGGTTGTGCTTGGGTTCGACCGTGATCACCGGGGCGCTCATGATCTCGCGCACCGGTGTTGCCGCTGACGAACGGCCCTTGAGCACCAGCTTGCGGGCGTAATCGCGTTCGCTGACGATGCCCACCACCTGGTTGTTCTCCACCACCGGCAGTGCGCCGATATTCTTCTCCGCGAGCAGCTTGAGGGCCTCCAGCACCGAGTCGTCAGGGCCGATGGTGTAAACGGTCTGGTGTTTCGACTTGGTTTTGAGAATTTGTTCGACGTTTTTCATACGGGCCTCTGCGGTGGAAAAAGCGATGTCTCCAAGTAAATAAAGCATCCGGCACGGCGCTCTGCACGGCAATGCAGGAAACGGCATGGAGGCGATTGAAAAACGTCATGGTTGAGCTGATTGCGTACTTCGCGCAGGAGCCAGGCCAGATTTAGTGTGCTGGGAACCTTCCTGGGGGCGGCAAAGTTCCCAATAATCTGTGACAATGAATGTCAAGTTGCCATCATCTAGACCTCGTTCGGCAAGGAGCCGCAATGCAAAGTATGTTTCGCCTTACAGCGCTAAGCTGCGCCTTCATGATCGCTGCCGGTTGCAGCAGCCAACAGAGGGAGAGTATTTCCAAGACTGTGAAAGACATTGGCAAGGACTACGGCCTGCCAGTGCTCTGTGGTGTCGGGGCCGTGGCCGGGGGGGCTGCCGGTTATGCCCTCAAAGGCAAGGACGGCATCTTGCCGGGCGCCGCAGCTGGCGGCGCCCTGGGTTGCGTCGTCGGTTATGTGTGGCAGTCCCGCCTGCAGGAGCTGGACCGCATCGCCAAGGAAGAAAACCTGAAGATCACCACCGAGCAGTTGACGGTCGCCTCGGCCGCCGTGGTAACGGCGGTGCCTGAACAGGCAGGCCTGGTGACTCAGATCGAGGACACCGGCATGTTCGCCACCGGTTCCGACAAACTGACTACCAGCGGCCAGCGGGCCGTGGCCAAGCTGGCGCAGATGTATGCCAAGCCTGCGGCCAGCGACAAGCAGGCTGCCGCCAAGGAGGCGCAAGCACGTCGCCTGCTGATCGTTGGCCACAGCGATGCGGTGGGTAATGCCGAGTTCAACCAGAAGCTGTCCGAGCGCCGCGCCAAGACGGTCGGCAAGGTCATGCTGCAGGCCGGCATCCCGGCCGGCGCGATCTACTACCAAGGGGCCGGGGCATCGCGCCCGATCGCCGACAACAGCGACCCGCTGCTGCGTGGCAAGAACCGCCGCGTGGAAATCGTCGAGCTGGCCAACGAACAGGCTCTGGTAATGCGTGCCCAGGCCGAAGCAAGCAACACCCGCTACCTGCACTACGGCACCTCGACCGCCGCCAAGCCCCGTCAGGCGGCCACCACGGCGCAAGCGAGCAGCAAGCCTGCGCCCACCAAAGCCACCACGGCGCAGCGTACGCCTGTCGCGACCAGCACCAGCACCAGCACTGCCAAGGCCGTTGCTGGCGCACGACCGCAAGTCGATTTCGCGGGTACGCCGGTTGCCAGCTACAACTGGACCATGGCCCAGAACATCAAGCCGAAACAGAGCGGTTTCACGCTGATCAGCAGCGCCTACGCGGCGCAGATGCCGATGTCCAGCTGCGAAGCCGACCGGCCACGCAATGCCGGTGAAGTGCTGAGCATGGCTAATGACCAGCCTTTGCAGCGGCGCGCCACCAAGGACTATCTGCCGGGCTACAACAACCGTGTCTGGGCCAACTTGGTCAACGGCCACCTGGTGACTGTGTCGCCGGTCTCGATCTTGCGCGAGAACGCCCGTGTCGATCGCCAGCCGATCCTTCAGCTGGTCGAAGACTACAAGCTGCCCACCCAGCACAAGACGCGGACAATGAACGCCGTGGCCAACACCTATGAAGGCGAAAGCGAAGTGCTGTACCGGGTCTTCGCCAGTGATGCCAAGGCCTCGATTTCCTGCATGGATATCGTGTTCAGCAAAGGCAACGCCGAAGTCAACGAAGGTGCCTTGTTCTATGCCGCCGGCAGTGACGCGTATGTCGCTTCCTACAAGCCGATCCCGGCCAAAAAATAAATCCCCGTCAAGGACGTCCTGAATGGAAGACTTTTCGCTTGCTGCACTCAAATCGCTGATTCTCGCCAATCAGTTGCTTTCCGCTGGCCTGCTTTCGCTGCTGATCACGGCGGTGATCGTGCGTAACTACTGGGAAGAGGTGTCCTACTTTCTGATCCGTGTCTGGCACAGCTTCCCCTTGATCGGCACGGTGGCGCGCTTGTCGCGCAAGCCAGCTTCGGTCGACGGTGACGGCTGGATCAACCACGAAGTCAACCTGGCGAACGTGTACAACAAAAAATTCAAGTTGTACGCCAAGGACGCGAACGCCTACAGCGCCTACCTCGATTACCTGTCCAAAGCGGGTGAGGCCGGGCGTTCTGCGCGCCCGTGGTGGGTATTGGCGGTAGTACTGATGTTGGTGGTGGTCGAGGCCATGGGCTTCGCTTATGTGGTCGCCGGCTGGGTGAACATGGATGCCTCCACCAACGACCGTCATTGGCTGACCGCTTTTGTGGCGATCCTGCTGGCTGTCGCCTCGGCGTTTCTTGCCGAAGCCGCCGGGCACGCGTTGCACCACAACAGCCTGGTCGCCCGCGCCCGCCACTGGTGGCAAGGTGAAGAGCCCTCCAAGCGCTCCCGCTCCCTGAAATCCAACAAAGCGATCAACCTGGAAGACTCGTTCGACGACTCGGACAAGCCTGACTACGAGCAGCTGCTGGCCCGCGTAAAGGATGTAAACGCCAACGTCACGCGCAAGTTCTTCTGGTTGATCACTTGTGGTGTGTTTGTGGTCGCCATGGCCATCGGCGCCTTCGTCATCCGTTCGGCCACCCTGGACAGCATCGAGACCGAAATGGTCAACGGCATGCGTGCCGAAGCGTCCTCGCAAAGCAGCACTGCAGGGTCGCCATTCGACCTGCCGGCAGAGTCCCAGGCCATCAACGATGAAGCCGATAACGCCACCATCGACGACAAGATGCAGGCGATCCGCAAGGCCAGCCTGACCACCTATGTGATGCTGTCGCTGATCTACGTGGCGATTCAAGGCATCAGCCTGTGGTTGGCGAGCCGCTACTTCTTCGCCGGTACGCACTCGCATACCGCCTGGCAGCGTACCCACAAGTACGCCACCTCCGAAGAGATGCTCGATGCAATGGATCAGCAGCGTTCGGCCATCGCCAGCCATGCCGATGACAAGCTGCGTCGCCTGCAGACCTTGTTGTCCAGCCGCGATCACACCGATGCCAACGTGCTGACTGCACTGGACGGGGAAAATACCGCCCGCCGCAACTTCCTGAGTTTCGTCGAGCACAAGGCAGACAAAATCTCGGAGAAGCCGGAAAAGCCAGTTCGGCCCGTTGAAGCCGTTGCGCCAGCGCCAGCTGCGGTCGCCGTAGCCGTCGCCGCAGCGCCGGTCGAGCCCCAGCCTGCCGTTGCCCCAGTTGCCCCAGTTGCCCCAGTTGCCCCAGCCGCCCCTGCTGCGGCAGTGGTCGAGCCGGCCGCTATCAAGGCGTCTGACTTCCACGATGTCACCGGCCTGCCGGAAGAAAGCCTGGCCGCCGCCAGCCGTGCGCTGAATGTCAGCGAGGCGCAACTGCGCGATATCCGCGAGCAACAGCAGGCGCTGAAGGCGCTTGGCCTGTTCCCGGCGAACAAGGAGGGCATGCTGTCATGAGGCTTGCCAAGGCCCTGATCCTTGCGCTGGCGCTGCCGTGTGCAGCGCTGGCCGCCGAACGCAACGACCTGCAGAGCTGCTACACGCGCAACGGCCTGGCCGATATCAAGCCAGCAGGGACCGGCCGCGAGCTGGTGGTGATCATCGATCAGACCATCCCGATGCCTGAAGACCTGCAGCGCAGCAGCTGGGGCCAGATCGACCGGTTCGTGCAGCCGGGCGATCGCGTCAGGCTGTATACCTTCTCGGCGTTCCTGCCGGGTGAGTATCAGCGCCTGGTGTATGCCGGCGAGCTGGACATGCCGTTGCAGGGCGAGGTGCGTGACGATGTGAACATGCGCAAACTGCGTGGCCTGGACCAGTGCCTGGCGACCCAGAAAAAAGCCTTTCAGGCAGGCTTTGGCGGCTTGTTCGTGAAAGGCCTGCGTGAAGCCCGCCAGGACATCCCCAAGAGCGAGATCATGAACACGCTGCGCCGCGTGGGTGAAGACATGGGCAAGGAGCAGGGTGTCCAGGAGCGGGTGGTGTACCTGATTTCGGACATGCTTGAGCATTCCGACTACACCAGCTTCTACGCCGCCAATCAGATCAAGCAGCTGGATGTCGCCAGCGAGCTCAAGCTTGCGCAAAGCAAGGGGCTGTATGCGGACCTGCAGGGTGCACGGGTGTATGTGTCTGGCGCAGGCCTGGTCACCGACGCGGTGAAGCATGCCTACCGTTCCGGCAAGACCATGGATGCGCTGAACAACTTCTGGGCGCAGTACCTGAATGCGTCCAACGCGACGCTGGAAGGCTTTGGTACACCGAGCCTGAGCACCGACCTTCGATAATCAGACACCGGGGCCGCGCTGCGGCCCCAGTGCGCTTGCTTACAGCTTCGGCATCTGCCCGATGCGCGCGACCATCTCGCTCACTACCTGCAGATCCAGCATGAACTGCTCCACGGTCTTGAACTCGTTGTCGTTATGCCCGGTGTACTTCACATCAGGCATGGCCAGGCCGAATTGCACGCCGTTGGGCAGGTCATGCACCGAGGTGGCACCCGCCGAGGTGCCGAACTCATGTTTCATGCCCAGGTTTTCGCTGGCCACGGCCAGCAGGGCCTTGACCCATTCGCCTTCCGGGTTGCGGAACATCGGCTCGTCGAGGCTGTAGTCGAACGCGACCGGGACATGGCTGGTGCTGGTCCATTTGCCCAGTCTGGCTACCAGTTCCTGCTTGATCGTGGCGACCGGCTTGCCTTTCGGGATGCGCAGGTTTACCGCCAGTTTCAGCCCCTTGTCATCCACGCCGACGAAGGTCAGCGAGGCGGTCAGCGGGCCCATGAACGCATCTTCGAAGCCTACGCCCAGCTTCTTGCCCAGGTAATCCAGGCCCCAGTTGTCGTTGGCATAGCGAGCGGCGTCGGTGAACTGGTTGTGCTTGAGCGGCACCTGTTGGCCCAGGCCATCGATGAACACCAGCATGCGCGCCACTGGGTTGACCCCCGATTCGGGCTCCGAAGAGTGGGCCGAGACGCCGGTGACGGTCAGCAGCACGTCCTTGCCGGCCACCTTGGCGTCGATCTTGAAGTCACCGCCATTGCCCTTCACGTACTCGGCACCGGCCTTGTTCAGGCTTGCGGCCAGTTCAGCCGGCTTGTCGCTGGCCAGGGTGGCTACCGAGGTGGTGGGGATCTGGTTGGTGGCCAGGCCGCCGGTGAGGTGGGTGATTTCAGCGCCCTGGCCGCTGGCGGCGCGTTTGTCGAAGCTGGCCATCACCGTGCCGTAGCCCTTCTCGGCAATTACCACCGGGTAGCCGCCATCGAGCGCCAGGTTGTAGTCGGGCGTCGGGTTGCGCTCGAAGTAGTAGGGGATGGCGTCCCCGCTGGTCTCTTCGGTGGTGTCCACCAGCAGTTTCAGCTGCCGGGCCAGGGGCAGCTTCTCGTCCTTGGCCACCTTCAGTGCATACAGCGCCACGACGATGCCGTTCTTGTCGTCTTCGGTGCCACGGCCGTACATGCGGTCACCTACCAGGGTCACCTTGAACGGGTCGAGGCGGGTGCCATCGTCCAGCTTCCAGTTGTCCGGGTTGACCGGCACCACATCGGCGTGGGCATGAATGCCGACCACTTCCTTGCCTTCGCCGAGGGTGATCTCGTAGACCCGGTTGTCGACATTGCGGAACGTCAGGCCAAAGCCTTCGGCCAGGGCTTTGATCTTGTCGGCGATCTTCAGGAATTGCGGGTTCTCGTGCTGCGGCACACCGTCGACGCTGAAGGTGGGGATGGCCACCAGTTCACGCAGGGTTTCGGTGGCGGCCTTGCCGTACTTGATGCGGGTATACAGGCCCAGCAGGCGGTTGATCTCGTTTTGCTGTTCGACGGCCAGGGGTTTGTTGGCCAGGTAGGCGCTCAGCGTTTCGCCGAGGTTGTCGGCCTTGGCCAGGTCGCTGCCGTTGAGCTTGCCGATGAACTGCTTGAAGTCGGCAGGGTCGGTGCCGTCGTAGGCCTTGATGATGGCCGCAGATTGTTGCTGGGAGAGGTTGGCCTGGGCCGGCACGCTGAACAGGCCGATACTGGCCAGCAGCAGTGAGGTTGCGGTGAGTTTTTTCAGGTGCATGGGTGCGCGCATTCCTTCGCGAATCGTTGTAGGGAGGTACCCGTTCGAAAAACGGGAAGGTGCCCACGCTAACACCAATGCTCTGCGGTACGGGAGTACCAGAAACGCGACATGTCGCACAAACGAAAAAGCCCCGGGAATAATCCCAGGGCTTTCGAAGATGGCGCACTCGGCGGGATTCGAACCCACGACCCCTGCCTTCGGAGGGCAGTACTCTATCCAGCTGAGCTACGAGTGCAACGCGCACGCATGATACCCATCTGATTCGGTTGCGTCCATCGCCTTGATCTGTGGCTGTTTTTCCCCGAGGTGATCCTGCCCCAGGCACCGCCCAGCCGCAAAAACCTCTATCCATATGCAATAACAGTATTTCCAAGCGGATTCTTATGCTGGCTACTATCTGGTCACAACTTGTTATAACAAGTCACTGACAGCGAAGAGACCCATGGCCGAACTGCTCCCCCTTTCCCCTGTTCCGCTCTACACCCAGCTCAAGGAGCTGCTGCGCGAGCGCATTCTTGACGGCACCTACCCGCCGCACAGCCGCATGCCCTCGGAGAGCGAGCTGGGCAAGGCGTTTGATGTCAGCCGTATCACCGTGCGCCAGGCGTTGGGCGACCTGCAGAAAGAGGGGCTGATCTTCAAGATCCACGGCAAGGGCACGTTCGTCGCCAAACCCAAGGCCTTCCAGAACGTCAGCACCCTGCAAGGCCTGGCCGAGTCCATGACGCAGATGGGCTACGAAGTGCTCAACCGACTGCGCAGCTTTCGTCATGTGCCCGCCAGTGCGCTGGTGGCCGCGCGGCTGCAGGTCGAGGAGGGCAGCCTGGTTACCGAGATCCACCGCGTGCGCCTGATCAACCGCGAGCCGGTCTCGCTGGAGCTGACCTGGCTGCCCAAGGCCGTCGGCGAGAAGCTTGAAAAAGCCGACCTGGTCACCCGCGACATCTTCCTGCTGCTGGAGAACGACTGCGGCATCGCGCTCGGCCACGCCGACCTGGCCATCGATGCGGTGTTGGCCGACAGCGACCTGACCCAGGCGCTGGAGGTGGAAGAGGGTTCGCCAATCATGCGCATCGAGCGCCTGACCCACACCGCCGACGGCGCCCCGCTGGACTTCGAACACCTCTATTACCGCGGCGATGCCTTCCAGTACCGCCTGCGCATCGACCGCCAGAAAGGGGGCAAGGCATGAGCATCCAGACCCAGGACTACGACATCGTCGTCATCGGCGGCGGCACCGCCGGCCCGATGGCCGCGATCAAGGCCAAGGAACAGGACAAAAGCCTGCGTGTGCTGTTGCTGGACAAAGCCAACGTCAAGCGCAGTGGCGCCATCAGCATGGGCATGGATGGCCTGAACAACGCGATCATTCCTGGCCATGCCACGCCTGAGCAGTACACCAAGGAAATCACCGTGGCCAACGACGGTATCGTCAACCAGGCCGCCGTGCATGCCTACGCCACTCACAGTTTCGAGACCCTCGAACAACTGGACCGCTGGGGCGTCAAGTTCGAGAAGGACGAGACCGGTGACTACGCGGTGAAGAAGGTCCACCACATGGGCGCCTACGTGCTGCCCATGCCCGAAGGCCACGACATCAAGAAGGTCTTGTACCGCCAGCTCAAGCGCGCTCGGGTTGAAATCAGCAACCGCATGGTCTGCACCCGCGTGCTGCTCGACGACGAGGGCGCTGCGGCCGGGGTGCTCGGCTTCGATTGCCGCACGGGTGAGTTCCGCGTGGTCCGCGCCAAAGCGGTCATCCTCGCCTGCGGTGCGGCCGGCCGCCTGGGCCTGCCTTCTTCTGGCTACCTGATGGGCACCTACGAGAACCCGACCAATGCCGGCGACGGTTATGCCATGGCCTACCACGCCGGTGCGGAGCTGGCGAACCTTGAGTGCTTCCAGATCAACCCGCTGATCAAGGACTACAACGGCCCGGCCTGCGCCTACGTCACTGGCCCGTTGGGCGGCTATACCGCCAACAGCAAGGGCGAGCGCTTCATCGAGTGCGACTACTGGAGCGGCCAGATGATGTGGGAGTTTCATCAGGAGCTGGAAGGCGGCAATGGCCCGGTGTTCCTCAAGCTCGACCACCTGGCCGAAGAAACCATCCAGAACATCGAGGAGATCCTGCACAGCAACGAACGCCCCAGCCGCGGCCAGTTCCATGCCGGGCGTGGCACCGACTACCGCCAGCACATGGTCGAGATGCACATCTCCGAGATCGGTTTCTGCTCGGGGCATTCGGCCTCGGGGGTGTGGGTCAACGAGAAGGCCGAAACCAGCGTCAAAGGCCTGTATGCCGCCGGTGACATGGCTGCAGTGCCGCACAACTACATGCTCGGTGCATTTACCTATGGCTGGTTCGCCGGCGTCAACGCCGCGCATTACGTGGCCGGGCGCGAGCTGGCCGAGGTCGACAGCGCCCAGGTCGAGCGTGAGCGTGCGCGGGTGTTCGCGCCGTTGCAGCGCGAGCACGGCCTGCCGCCGGCGCAGGTCGAGTACAAGCTGCGGCGCATGGTCAACGATTACCTGCAGCCGCCGAAGGTGACCAAGAAGATGGAGATCGGCCTGACGCGGTTTGCCGAGATCGAGCGCGACCTGCAACAGATGAAGGCCAGCAACCCCCACGAGCTGATGCGCGCGATGGAAGTCACGGTGATCCGCGACTGCGCCGAAATGGCCGCCCGCGCGTCGCTGTTCCGTGAAGAAAGCCGTTGGGGGCTGTACCACCACCGGGTCGACTTCCCCGAGCGCAATGATGGCGACTGGTTCTGCCATTGCCACCTCAAAAAAGGCGAGGACGGCGAAATGACCAGCTTCAAGAAAGCCGTCGAACCTTACCTGATTGCCCTGGATGCCGATGAGCAGACTGCCTACGACCGCCTGCGGGTCAAGGCCGGTACCCGCGAAGAGGTCGCCCTGGTTCGCGCGTGATCCCGCGCCCACAGGGCTGTAGAAACCACAAGAGAAGGGTGCCCAAGCAGGCCCCGAGGAAACCGTGACATGGCCTACCAGCCGCAAGAGATCTTCTTCCGCAGCAGCGCCCCGGTAACCATCGACGAAGACAAATGCATCGCCGAAAAGGGCTGCACCGTATGCGTCGAGGTCTGCCCCATGGACTTGCTGGCGATCAACCCGGCCACGCAAAAGGCCTACATGGCCTTCGACGAGTGCTGGTATTGCATGCCCTGCGAAAAGGACTGCCCCACCGGCGCCGTGAAGGTCGACATCCCTTACCTGCTGCGCTGACCCACAGGCCATCCGGCGAACCACCGGACGCCCCTCTGCAATGCCCCTCGTTTCCCACCACCAAGCCTGGTGGCGGAGACGATTGCAAAACCTATAACGATTCGAGGGGAAACACCCATGCGCCTTGTAGCAACCGTGGCCGGCCTCGCGCTGGCGCTTGCTGGCCTCAATGCCAGTGCTCAAACCATACGTATCGCCATCGGCACCCAGGACACCACCATCAACTGCGCCACCGGCGGGCTGTTGATCCGTGAGCTGGGCCTGCTGGACAAATACCTGCCGCATGACGGCAAGTACAAGGATGCCCATTACCAGGTCGAGTGGAAAAACTTCACCAGCGGCGCACCGCTGACCAACGAGATGGTTGCCGGCAAGCTGGACTTCGGCGCCATGGCCGACTTCCCGGGCTCGTTCAACGGCGTCGCGCACCTGGACGCCGGCAAGCGCAGCCTGTTCATCAGCGTGCTGTCGGGCAGTGTGCACGGCAGCGGCAACGGCATCGTCGTGCCGGCGGCGTCCGCCGTGCAGTCGCTGAGCGAGCTCAAGGGCAAGACCATTTCCGTGCCGTTCGCCTCCACCGCCCACGGCATGCTGTTGCGCGCTGTCGCGGCCCAGGGCTGGGACCCGCAGAAGGATGTGCGCATCATTGCCCAGGCGCCCGAGATTGCAGGCTCTGCCTTGCGCAGCAACCGCATTGAAGCACACGCCGATTTCGTCCCGTTTGCCGAACTGTTCCCCAACCGAGGCTTCGCCCGCAAGATCTACGATGGTGCCCAGGCCAACGCGCCCACGTTCCACGGTGCCCTGGTGGATGCCGACTACGCGAAAAAATACCCCGAAGTGGTCACCGCTTACCTGCGTGCCAGCCTCGAAGCCGACCGCCTGATCGCCGCCGAGCCCGAGAAGTACAGCGAGCTGATCGAGCGGGTCACCGGCATCGAAGCCGAGGTCAACTACCTGTTCCACGGCCCGCTCGGCCTGCAGACCCGCGACCTGACCTGGAAGCCGGAATACCGCAAGGCGGTGGCGACCTCCATCGAGACCCTCAAACTGCTGAAAAAGACCGACCGCGGCCTGGACACCGAGCAGTTCATCGACGACCAGTACATCCGTGCCGCCTTCAAGCAGGCGGGTGTGGATTATGACAAGGCGCTGAACAATTACGAGCCGCTGCCGCTCAAGGCGGTGGATGCGCTGAGCGGCAAACCGATCACCGACTTCAGCCGTCTGGCGCAGATCTGGGTACGGGGTGAAGGCAAGGTACGCCACTACGCCTCGCCCGAGGCTGCCCTCGCTGCCTTGGCCCAGCTGGAGCAGGAAGGCAAAGACATCCGCGCCATCTACGCCCAGGCCGCCGACAGTGGCATCAAGCTGTTGGCCAACCAGGCCTGGTTCGTGCGCAGCGCCAACGGCGAGCTGGCCGCCTTCCTGCTCAAGGACCAGGCCGAGCAGTACGCCAAGGCGCATGGCGGTGAAGCGCTGGACTTCGTCAGCGCCAACCAGAAGCTGGTCGCCCAGCGCTGACCCGGAGGCATCGTCATGACCCGCGACCTCAAACGCTGGCCCGTGCGCCTGGCCTCATTGCTGGCCTGCCTGTTGTTCTGGCAGGTGGCTGCCAGCGCCAAGCTCGACCTTGGGCTGTTCACCTTTACCTATGTGCCCACGCCCAGGGCGGTGCTGGATGCAGCCTTGCAGTTGTTCACCTCCAGTGCCTTGCTGGCGCACCTTTGCAGCAGCCTGTCGCGGGTATTTGCCGGCTATGGCGTGGCGGCCGTGTTGGGCGTGGCGCTGGGGCTGTTGATCGGCCGCTCGAAGTGGGCCGAAGACACCCTGTTGCCGCCCCTCGAAGTGCTGCGGCCGATCCCGGCGGTGGCGTGGATCCCGTTGGCGATCCTGATGTTCCCGTCGTCGGAGCTGTCGATGGTGTTCATTACGTTCACCGGGGCGCTGTTCCCGATTCTGCTCAACACCGTGCACGGTGCCGAGGCGGTCGACCCGCGCCTGGTGGCGTCGGCGCGTAGCCTGGGCGCCGGGCGCTGGGCGATTCTCGCCGAAGTGGTGCTGCCCAGTGCCCTGCCGGGCATCGTCACCGGCCTGGCCATCGGCATGGGCACGTCGTGGTTCTGCCTGGTCACCGCCGAGATGATCGCCGGGCAGTTCGGCATCGGCTATTACACCTGGGAGTCCTACACCTTGCAGAACTACCCGGACATCATCGTCGGCATGCTGCTGATCGGCGTGCTGGGCATGGGCAGCAGCGCCTTGGTCAAGTACCTCGGCAGCTGGGCAACCCCTTGGTATCACGTGCGGAGGGCGGCTTGATGAGCAGTTATCAACAGGTGCCAGAGCCTGGGCGTATCGAGGGGCAGGGGGTGTCGATCCGCCTGGGCCAGGGCAGCCAGGCTTTCGAGGCCGTACAGCGCCTGGACTTTAGCGTCGCTCCCGGCGAGTTCGTGTGCATTCTTGGCCCGTCTGGTTGCGGCAAGTCGACGCTGTTGGGCGCACTGGCCGGGCACCTGGTGCCCAGCAGCGGGCAACTGACGGTCGATGGCCTGGCGGTCGACGGGCCGTCGCCGCAACGCGGCATGGTGTTTCAGCACCATACCCTGCTGCCCTGGCGCAGCGTGCTCGACAACGTCGCCTTCGGCCTGAAGATGCAAGGCCTGGGCAAGGCCGAACGGCAACGCCAGGCCCGTGAGCTGTTGCAACTGGTAGGCCTGGCAGACTTTGCCGAGCGTTGGCCGAGCCAGCTGTCTGGTGGCATGCAACAGCGTGCCGAAATCGCCCGGGTGCTGATCAATCGCCCGCGCCTGCTGCTCATGGACGAGCCGTTCGGCGCGCTGGATGCGCAGACACGCTCACGGATGCAGGAGTTGCTGCTGGATATCTGGGCGCGCATCCGCACGACCGTGGTGTTCGTTACCCACGACATCGACGAAGCGCTGTTTCTCGCCGACCGCATTCTGGTGATGAGCCCACGCCCAGGGCGCTTTATCGAAGACCTGCGCCTGGGCTTCCCGCGGCCTCGCCAGGCCAGCTTGCTGACCAGCCCGGCCTTCACTCACCTCAAACGTCACTGCCTGGCCTTGCTGCGCCACGAGAAGGGCCGCGAACTGCCGCGCCTGACCCCGCTGGGCCTGCCAGACACCGACCACCCGCCGCTACGGATCGCGCTATGACTGAACGAACGACTGATAACCCCGACATCCTTGCCTTGCTGCCTCGCCTTGAGGCTGCTGACGCCGGCGTGCGGCGCATCGCGCTGATCGAGCTGGCCGACCTCGAAGACCCTGATGGCTTGCCGTGGCTCACCGACGCGCTGCTGGTGGATGCCGCCGACGAGGTGCGCAGCGAGGCTGCGAGCCTGCTCGAAGCCTGGGAAGAACCCGAGGTGGTGCAGGCACTGTGCGCCGCGCTGGCCGATGCGGCAGAGCCGGTACGCCTGGCGGCCGCGCAGAGCCTCAGCGAACTCAAGAGCCTGGAGGCCGGGCAACTGATTCTGCCGTGGGTCAACCACGCCGAGGCCTTCGTGCGCGCCAGCGCCCTGCGTGCCTTGCGTGAGCTGCGCCTGGAAGAGGCAGCAGCCCCGGCACTGCTGGCACTGGCGGATGATGACGCGGCCGTGCGGCGTGAGGCGGTGGGCATTCTTGGCTGGCTCAAGCACCAGCCGGCATTGCCGGCACTGGCTAAGCTCGCCGCAGCCGAGCCAGACACAGAGGTGCGCCGCGCCGCCATTGGCGCACTCGGCCTGGCACGCGACAGCGGGGTGCTGCCGGCGTTGGTGGCAGCGTTGAGCGATGCGGCCTGGCAAGTGCGCGAAGAAGCCGCGACCACCCTGGGCAAAGTGGGCCAGGACCAGGCTGGCCCGGCGCTGGTGGGCGCGCTTGCCGATGGCTTCTGGCAGGTGCGCTTGCGGGCGGCGCGTTCACTAGGGCGGCTGCGTTACGGCGCAGCGCTCGACGCGCTGGGTGAGCTGCTTGGCCATGGCATCGCCAACCTGCGCAAGGAGGCGGCACTGGCCCTGGGCGAGTTGGGCCAGGCGCGTGCCTTGCCGGTGTTGCAGGCTGCCGAGGCCGACAGCGACCCCGAAGTGCGCAAGGCGGTGCGCATTGCCCTGGCGCAATTGCGCGGTGCAGCCTGATGAACGCCCCAGGGGAGATCCGCAACCTGCGTGGGCCTGGGCAGTTGCTGGTGCAGTGGGCGGAGGGCGAGCACAGCATCAGCCATGCCCGCTTGCGCGGCGCCTGCCCGTGCTCTCAATGCCGTGCGGCGCGGTTGTTGGGGGGCATCGCCGTGGTTGCCGCCGATGTCCGCATCGAGCGGGTCGAGCCGCAAGGGTATGGGGTGCAACTGGTCTTCAGCGATGGGCATGAGCGGGGGATCTATCCGTGGGCGTATCTTCGCGAGCTCGGCACGCGCCCACAAACACCGCGCTAGCCATTCATAGCGCAATCAGTTCAGGCCGCAGCCCTTCGACCCGGCGCGCCGGTTGCGGCAGGTAACCACCGTCACCGGTGATCTGGTGCAGCACCTTTTCGCGCAGCCCATGCAATGCCACGCCCGTACGCAGCCGCGGGTGCGGCAGATCAATCTCGACCACCGACTTGATCCGCCCCGGCCGTGGTTCCAGCACCACCACCCGGTCAGCCAGGTACGTCGCCTCCTCGGCATCGTGCGTAACCAACAGGGTGGTGATGCCGGCGCGTTCACGGATGGCCAGCAGTTCATCCTGCAGTTGCTGGCGGGTCAGTGCATCGAGCGCACCGAAAGGCTCGTCGAGCAGCAGAATACGCGGGCTTGCCACCAACCCGCGGGCAATGGCGACGCGCTGGGCCATGCCACCGGAAAGCTGGTGTGGGTAAGCCGATTCGAACCCGCTGAGCCCGACCAGCAAAACGAACTCATGCACCCGCCTGGCGCGTTCGCCCTGGGTGAGCGACTCGTTGACCAGCCCCAGAGCGATGTTCTGCTCTACCGTCAGCCAAGGGAACAGGCGGTGTTCCTGAAACACGATGCCGCGCTCGCCACCGATGCCCCTGACCGGCTGCCCGTCGACGCGGATGTTGCCACTGTAGTCGGTGTCGAGCCCGACCAGCAGGCGCAGCAGGGTGGACTTGCCGCAGCCGGACGCACCCACGATGGCGATGAACTCGCCTTGGTTGATCGCCAGGTTGAAATCGCGGATGGCCTCGAACGGTTGGCCATCGACGCTGAAGACTTTACCGACCCCCTCGAAGCTGACCAGCGGCGGGGTGACGTCGGCCTGGTTGGCGGCGGGCAGGTGCGAGGTGTTGAAGGCGTTCATGCAGTTCTCCAGCGCGTGGCGCGCGATTCGAGGCGTTGTCCGAGGGTGCCGAGCAGGGCGCCGACCAGGCCGATCAAGACCATGGCAGCCATCACCTGGTCCATGCGAAACAGCTGTTGCGCACCGATCATCAGGCTGGCGATGCCGCCGTCTGAGGGCATGAAGTATTCCGCGCCGATGGTGCCCAGCCAGGCATAGATCAGCGACAGGCGCAGGCCGGCAAAAATCGCCGGTGCGGCGCCCGGCAGCACCAGCCGGTGCAGGCGTTGCAGCAGGCCCAGGCGCAAGGTGCGGGCCGCCTCACCCAGCTGTGGCGACAACCCGGCGATGCCACGCTGGGTAGCGATCAGCAGCGGGAAGAACGCAGCCAGGGCCACAAACACGGTCTTGGCGCCTTCGCCCAGGCCGAACCACGCCGTGAGCAGCGGCACCCAGGCGAACAGCGCCACCTGGCGCACGGCGGTCAGGCTTGGCCCGAACACGCGTTCGGCATGGTGTGAAAGCCCGAGCAGCACGCCCACCAGCAAGCCCGCGCCGCCGCCAAGGGCCAGGCCACTCAGGGTACGTTGCAGGCTCAGCAGCAACGCCTCTGTCAGCGTGCCGTCCGCCAGCCCGCTGAACAGGGTGCGCAGCACGCCCAGCGGCGAGGTGAGGATGTTCTGGTCGACCCAGCCAAGGCTGCTGCTGGCCTGCCACAGGGCCAGCAGCGCGGCCGGCAGCAGCAGGCTCTGCCAACCCTTGGGGATGGGGCCGCGCTGTTGCTCGCCGGTAGCGGGTTGCGGCCAGAACAACAGGCGTTTTTCCAGGCGCGAGAAGCCTTGCTCCATCAGCGCCCCGACCAGGCCGATGACCAGGATGCAGAGCAAAACCAGGTCGAGCATGAACAGTTGCCGGCCCCACACCATCAGGTAGCCGATGCCTTCGCTGGAGGCCAGTAGCTCCACGGCCAGCAACGACGTCCAGCCGGTGGCCAGGGCCAGGCGTACGCCAGTCAGAAAGGCGGGCAGGGCGGCGGGCAGCAGCAGGCGCAGGAACCACAAGTGGCGTGGCAGGCGCAGGGCCGCTGCGGCTTCACGCAGTTTGGGCTGGGCATCGCGCACGCCAACCAAGGTGTGCAGGGTGACAGGAACCACCACGGCTTTTACCAGCACCACCAACTTGAGCAACTCGCCGATGCCGAAGAACAGCATGAACAGCGGAATCCAGGCCAGGGTCGGGATTTGTGCCAGCGCCACGAAGGTGGGTAGCACCAGCGTCTGTGCCCGCCGCGACGACCCCAGCCAGGTGCCCAGCAGCAGCCCGCTGGCAATACCGACCGCCAACCCCCAGAACAGCCGCTGCAAACTTATCCACAGGTGCCCCCAAAGCTCCCCCGAACCAAACTCCACCGCGCTCTGCCACACCAGCGCCGGCGCCGGCAGTATCTGCTCGCTCATCCAGTGTTGCTGGCTGGCGACCCCCCACAACAGCGCGATCACCCCCGGCAATACCCACGAAAGGTATGCGCCCTTGTAGGAGCGGCCTTGCGTCGCGAAAGGGCTGCGCAGCGGCCCCCGACGCCGCCCCCGCCCCCAATTCAGAATTCCATTCATCGCCATCTCTCAAAGCGTTTTCACGTTATGCACTAATGGAATAAAAAATTAATCAGTGCGCATTTCAAGAGATAAGAGCACGCACGCCCCGCCTACGGAAGCCCCCTGCCGTTGCGTTTTCCTCATATTTTCCATGCATTCTCCGCAAGCCCCCTGCGGCCCCGCACACCGCTTGGTTTATGCCTTCTGGTTACTAAAAAATGAAGTTTTGATCTTTGTATGTTCTAACCAGTCCCGCCTAGCTTCTGCCCAAAGCGCCGGCCATCGTCGGTGGCAGCCTGCCAAGGAGCCTTGCCATGAACACCCCCATCCGCCACCTGATCACCGCCCTTGGGCTGGTCTTCACCCTCAACGCTCACGCGGTTGAATCGGCCAAGCCAGAGAGCATCCGCATCGCCGTCCCCGACCTGAGCGCAGGCAGCAAGCACAGTGCCGGCGGCGTGGTCGATGTGCTGCGTGACCAGCAACTGCTGGAGAAAGAGTTCGCCAAGGACGGCATCCGCATCGACTGGCACTTCTTCAAGGGCGCGGGCCCGGTGGTGAACGAGGCGTTGGCCAACGGCCAGGCCGACTTCGCCTACCTGGGCGACCTGGCTGCGATCGTCGGCAAGGCCAATGGCCTGGATACCCGCGTGCTGTCGGCCGGTGTGCGTGGGGTGAAAAGCTACCTGGGTGTGGTGCCGGGGTCTGGCATCAAGACCCTGCACGACCTCAAGGGCAAGCGTGTGGCGGTGTTCCGCGGTACCGCCAACCAGCTGTCGTTCGCCAGCGCGCTGGCCAGCCAGGGGTTGTCCGAGCGTGAGCTGAAGGTGATCAACCTGGACTTCAACGCCGCCAACGCCGCACTGGCCGCCAAGCAGATCGACGCCACCTGGGGCCTGTCCAACCTGCTTTCGCTGCGTGAACGCGGCTTGGTCGAACTGCCCGTCAGCTCGCGTGACCTGCAAGGCGCCGGCAGCACCCAGGCGGTACTGCTGGGTACCGGCGCGTTCATCCGCCAGCACCCCGACCTGGTGCAGCGCCTGGTCAATGCCCAGGAACAGGCCACCGAGTGGCTGCGCGACGAACACAACCGTGATGCCTACGTCGACCTGGTGGCGAATAACGCCAGCTGGCCGCGCAGCATCCTCAGCGACGACCTGGCCCAGGAAAGCCTCGCGCACTACTTCGACCCACGCCTGGACGCCGACTTCCTGGCCCAGCTGCAGCAGGGCGTCGACCTGGCTGCCAAGGAGCGCCTGATCCGCCGCGGCTTCCAGGTTGCCGACTGGGTCGAACCACGTTTTCTCGACGCCGCACTGCAACAGCAACAGGCCGTGCAGGCCGCCCGCTGACCTTCTGAACCGACAACAACCGTAAGGACCACGACCATGAGCAATGCCGCCCTGGCCACCGCGCCACTCGCCCTTGAACTCGACATTCACCCGGTTGCCGGCCGTATCGGCGCCGAGATCCGCGGGTTGAAGCTTTCTGCCGACCTGGATGCCGCCACTGTAGAGGCCATTCAGGTCGCGTTGGTCAAGCACAAGGTGATCTTCTTCCGTGGCCAGACGCACCTGGACGACCAGAGCCAGGAAGGCTTCGCCAAGCTGCTTGGCGAACCGATCGCGCACCCCACGGTGCCGGTGGTCGATGGCACCAGCTACCTGCTGCAGCTAGACGGTGCCGAGGGCCAGCGGGCCAATTCCTGGCACACCGACGTGACTTTCGTCGACGCCTACCCCAAGGCTTCGATCCTGCGCAGCGTGGTGTCGCCGACGTCCGGTGGCGATACCGTCTGGGCCAACACGGCGGCGGCGTACCAGGAGCTGCCCGAGCCGCTGCGCGAGCTGGCTGACAAGCTGTGGGCGGTGCACAGCAACGAATACGACTACGCGTCCATCAAGCCTGACGTCGACCCGGCCAAGCTTGAGCGCTATCGCAAGGTGTTCACCTCGACGGTGTACGAGACCGAGCACCCGGTGGTGCGCGTGCACCCGATCAGCGGTGAGCGGGCGCTGCAGCTGGGGCACTTCGTGAAACGCATCAAAGGGTATTCGCTGGCCGACTCACAGCACCTGTTCGCGGTACTGCAAGGGCATGTAACGCGTTTGGAAAATACCGTGCGCTGGCGCTGGCAAGCGGGGGATGTGGCGATTTGGGACAACCGCGCGACCCAGCATTATGCGGTGGATGACTACGGCACCCAGCCGCGGATCGTGCGGCGGGTGACCTTGGCGGGTGAGGTGCCGGTTGGGGTGGATGGGCAACTGAGCCGCACCACGCGTAAGGGGTGAGCCTGTTGGGGCCGCTTTGCGGCCCTTTCCGACCGCTCCGGCGCCCCGGCAAGGCCGCGCCTACAGGGGTATGCCGGTCATACCTCGGTATCACAGGCAATCAACTGCCTGACCAACCCCTGCGCCAACGGCGACAGCCCATACCCCACTCGGCTCACCACCCCATAGCGGGTATAGAACGCCTCTTCCTGCTCCGGCGCCAGGTCCGCAAGCTTCAGCGCCACCAGCCCCCCATCCCGCTGATACGGCCGCAGGTTGGCATTGCAGGCAATGCCGATGGTGTCCGAATGCATCACCACGTTGAGCAGCGCATAGCCATGTTCGCATTCCACCGAGGGCAGAAAGTCCTGTCGCCCACTGAGGTCGCTGAGGATCTTGCGAATGTTCGGCGGGCGCAAGGTGGTGGCCAGCGGGTACTCGAACAGGTCCCGCGCCTGCACGGCTGCACGAGTGGTCAGCGGGTGCCCGGCGCGGCAGCAGAAGTGCCAGCGCTGCGGCGTCAGCTTGTGCACGCGGTAATCCGGGTCTGACTCGAACTGGCGCGTGTCGGCGACAAAGAATTCGATCTCTTCGGCAATCAGCCGACGGTTCAGCGCCTGCCAGTTATCCACCTGAAAACACGTGCGCGCCGCCGGGTATTCAGCCACGAAACGCGCCACCGCCCGTGGCACCAAGCCCCCCGCCGGCGCGGGGCCGGAGCCGAAGCGCACCACACCGGTGGTGGCACCGTTGAACTGGTGGATCTCGTTGACCAGGTTGTGCGCCCCGTGCACCAGCCGGCGCGAATGTTCCAGCACCAGCAAGCCTTGGCGGGTGGGGGCCAGCTCTTTGCTGGCGCGGTCTACCAGGCGGCAGCCGATGTTGTGCTCAAGGGTCTGGATGCTGCGGCTGAAGGCCGATTGCGAGAGGTTAACCGCGGCCGCCGCAGCCACGAAGCTGCGGTGCTCGACCAGGGCAATGTAGTGGCGCAGCTGACGGAGATCGATATGCATTTTCTACATTAAAACCTTCGGTCAAATGCAATTGCTGACAAGG
>NZ_JANIAG010000149.1:0-13938 GCF_028682155.1 Pseudomonas sp. 39004 | reverse complement strand
CCTGGGCGACCCTGCGCCGAATGATGAGCTGGTTTGCCGCCCTCTGGGTCTGTTCGAGCGTTGGCTGGTGGCCAGCCCCGCCTACCTGAGCGGTCGCGAAACGCTGGCCCACCCGCAACAGTTGATGGAGCACGCCTGCCTGCGTTTTCGCTATGGGCAAAAAGCTCGCCCCTGGCGCCTGTCCCGCGGGCAGCAGGTGCTGGAGCTGGACGTGAGCGGGCCGCTGCGCAGCGCCAATGCCGACCTGTTGCGTGAAGCAGCGCTGGCGGGTAGCGGGATTGCCCTGCTGGCCGACTGGCTGGTGCGTGAGGATGTGGCTGGCGGCGCGCTGCAGCGCGTGTTCGCTGATTGGCAGGTCAGCCCCGGCACCGCCAATGACAGGATCAATGCGTTGTACTTGCCCAACCACCGCGGCTCGCGTCGGGTGCAGGCGTTCATCGGCTTCTGTGAAGGCTTGCTGGCCCCCTGAAACACCAGCGTTGCGCAGGGTGCAAAGCCCTGTTGCGTGCTGGCCGGATTCTCGCCTGCGGCACGCCTGGGTAAGGTGTGCGGCATATTCCGTCCCTTGTCGAGGCACATCGCATGAACCCCTCCCTAGCTGCAGAGCAGCCCTCGGTCATCGGCCTGAGCCGGGCCCTGGTGACACTGCTGGCGTTTTGTTGCGGCGCCATCGTCGCGAATATCTACTATGCCCAGCCCATCGTCGGGCTGATCGCGCCAGACCTGGGGCTTTCCAACGAGCATGCCAGCCTGATCGTTTCCCTCACCCAGCTGGGTTACGCGCTGGGCCTGCTGTTGCTGGTACCGCTGGCCGACCTGCTGGAAAACCGCCGGCTGATGATCGCCACTGCGGTGCTGGCCTGTATCAGCCTGCTGTTGGCAGGCACCAGCGGCAGTGGCCAGGGCCAGCTGTTTCTGGGCTATGCGCTGTTGATCGGGTTCAGTTCGGTGGCGGTGCAGATGCTGATCCCGCTGGCGGCGCACCTGGCACCCGAGCAGCAGCGTGGGCGTGTGGTCGGCAACATCATGGGCGGGTTGCTGTTGGGCATTCTGCTGGCACGGCCGTTGTCGAGCCTGGTGGCCGACCACTTCGGCTGGCGAACCGTGTTCATCGGCGCGGCGGGGGTGATGCTGGCGATCATCGTGCTGCTGGCCCTGACCCTGCCGCGGCGAGTGCCCGAGCACAAGGCCAGCTATGCCGCGCTGATGATGTCGCTGATCGCGCTGCTGCGCCGTTATCCGGTGCTGCGTCAGCGTTCGCTGTATCAGGCATTGATGTTCGCGGCCTTCAGCCTGTACTGGACCGCGGTGCCACTGGCGTTGGCAGGGGAATACGGCCTGTCGCAGAGCCAGATCGCGCTGTTTGCCCTGGTCGGTGCGGTGGGCGCCGTGGCCGCGCCCTTGGCCGGCCGCCTGGCCGATGCCGGGCATGCCCGTGCCGGTTCGCTGGCGGCCTTGCTGCTGGCGCCGGTGGCGCTGTTGATCGGGCTGACTTCGCCTGGCTTCAGCGTGATCGGCCTTGCACTGACAGGCGTGCTGTTGGACTTCGCGGTACAGATGAACATGGTCATAGGCCAGCGTGAAGTGTATGCCCTGGACCCGGCAAGCCGTGGGCGGCTGAACGCGGTGTACATGACCAGCATCTTTCTGGGCGGGGCGTTGGGCTCGGCGGTGGCCAGTGCGCTGTTTGCCGAGTTCGGCTGGCAGGGGGTAGCGCTGGTGGGCGCCGGGTTGCCTGGGGTGGCGTTGATCGTGTTCCTCATCCAGGCCCGGCGGGGTTTGTAGGAGCGGCCTTGCGTCGCGAAAGGGGCGCGTAGCGGCCCCAGATTTCAGCTTCGCCGCATAGATTGTCGGGGCCGCTGCGCAGCCCTTTCGCGACGCAAGGCCGCTCCTACAAACGGTCACTCAGCGGCCAAGGGGCAACGCCACGCCAATCACGGCGAACAATGTCCCGCAGCAGCGATTGAACCCTTTGCCGCCTTTGGCCAGCCAGGGCCGAATGCGAAATGCCAGCCGTGCCAGCAGGTACTCGACCACAAACTCCACGCTGGCAAAGGTCGCCGCCATCACCACGAACTGCAGCAACAGCCCCCGTTGGGGGTCGAGGAACTGCGGCAGGAACGCACCATAGAACAACAGCACCTTGGGGTTGGCCATGGCCGACAGCAGCCCCTGACGGAACAGGCTCGCATTGCTCAAGCGTGGGGTCTGCGGGGTCACCTCCAGGTGCAGCGCCGGGCTGCGCCACAGCTGCACACCCAGCCATACCAGGTAGGCGCCACCCACCCACTTGAGGATGCCAAGCACCGATGCAGAGGTTTGCAGCAACGCACTGAGGCCGAACATCGCCAGGGCGATCAGGGCGCTGAAGCCGAATACCCCGCCAACGATGGTGAACAGGGTGCGGCGCGCGCCATACAGTGCACCGTGGGTCAAGGCCAGCAAACTGTTAGGGCCTGGGGTCAGCGACAGGCCAATGCTGGCCAGCAGGTAGATAAGCCAAGTGTCGAGTGCCATGGGCAATGCCTTGTAGATTCACAGGGCGCCAGTCTAGGCTACGACGACGTTTTTAGAGGGTATTATCTGGACATTCGATGGTTTGATCTGGACGCCCTGCGATGCCCCCTGATATCCGCCTGCTGATCGTGCCGCTGCCAGAATTCGCCTTGCTGCCGTTCGGGGCGTTTCTCGACAAGCTCCGCTTCAGCGCCGATGACGAAGACTACAGCCGTCAGCGCTACTGCAGCTGGACCCTGGCAGGGCTGACCCTCGAGCCGGTGCCCGCCAGCAGTGGCGTGGTGGTGCAAGTAGAGGCCATCGCCGAACAGCTTGACCTGCACCCGTACGATTACCTGGTGCTGTTTGGCGGCCGCAATGCCATGGCCACCGCCGAGCTGGCACCGTCTTACAAGGGCTTGCTGAAACGGGCCGCCAAGGCGGGCGTCAAGCTGGTGGGTGTCGATAACGCGGCGTTTCTACTGGCCGCGTGCGGCCTGCTGGAGGGGCACGACGTGGTCGTCCACTGGCGGCATGAGGCCGAATTCCGTGCCGCGTTCCCTCATCTGAAGGTGCTGCGCGATCAGCTTTATTGCATTCAAGGCGGGCGCATAACCTGCGCGGGGGGGACGGCGGCCATCGACCTGGCCGTGGAGCTGTTGTCGCGTGCTTGTGGGCGAGCCCGAGCGCTGAAGGGCCTGGCCGACATGCTGGTGGACGAAACGCGCGATAGCCGCCACGCGTTGCGCTCGCTGGAGCAGGGGGCAGGGCAGGGGCGGCAGGTGCAACGCGCACTGGCGTTGATGCGCCATCACCTGGGCTCACCGTTGTCGGTCGAGCACCTGGCGGCAGAGCTGTGCATCAGCCGTCGGCAGCTCGATCGCCAGTTTCAGGCCAGCCAGGGCATGAGCGCCAAGGCCTGGTGGCTGGAAATGCGCTTGCAGCAGGCGCGCTGGCGGTTGCTCAATTCCAGCCACAGCCTGGCGCAGATTGCCGATGAAGTCGGGTTGGGCGATGCCAGCCACCTGGGCAAGTGCGTGCGGCGGCGGTTTGGCTGTACGGCGTTGCAACTGCGCAGCGGGGCGGCTGCTGGCTGAGGCCGCCCAGGCTGTTCAGGTGCTTATTGCGGGGTACCGAACAAGGCCGTCCAGTAGATACCGGCATCACTCTTCGGGTCCACCGCATAGGCGGCCCCCAACTCGCGGAAATCAGGGTTCATCAACGTAGCGCAATGCCCAGGGCTGGCCAGCCATCCGTCGACTACCTTGTGCGCGCTGTCGCGGCCGGCAGCGATGTTCTCGCCGACCTGCTGATACAGGTAACCGGCCAACTCCGCCCGATCGCCGGGGGTACGGCCGTCCTTGTCGATGTGGTCGAAGAAGTTCTGGTTGGCCATGGCCCGGGTGTGGTCGGCGGCCACGCCGGCCAAGGTGGTATTCCAGGTCAGCGCCGGGGCGCCAGCAAAGGGCTGGCCGCCGCACTGGCGCGGCAACTTGCGCGCAGCGTTGATTTCCTGCAACACCTTCTGCCCCTCGGCTTGCCAGTCACCCAGGCGCCCGCTGAGCAACGGGCGGGCGAGGACGATGCGCCAGTCGCGTCCTTCCTGGCTGACGCCGATATCGACGAACTGCGGGTCGAGCACCACTTGGCAGAAACTTTCTTCGATGGCATGCATGGCCGCTTGTGCATCACGCGGGCCCGAGAGGCTGATCGCCTGCACGTTGACCATCGGGTAGGCAGCGCGGGTCATGGCCTGCTGCAAGTCGCGGGTGCCCTCGGGGGATAATGCCAGGCGGGTGTCGCTGTTGAGGGGGGGAAGCTCCAGCGACGCTTCGCCACCGCAAGGCTGGGCCTTGCTGCGGTAGGCATTGATCGAATCGATCAGTTGCCCCTCTTCGCCAGTCACGGCGAAGGCCCCGGTCGAGATGACCAGGCCCAGCGACAAGGCGGCAACAGATGACAGGACGCGCATGTGAATCTCCCTATGACTGGCAGCGTCGTGGTAAGCGCTGCTCATCCTACACAAGCCCAGGGTTTTTGGCCCGGTATCGTGTAAAGCAATGAAAACGCCGGCAATCGTTGCAGGCGGCAAAAGAGGGAGTAGACCACTGGTCGGCCAAAAAGTGCGATCACTTGGTAATCATTCTTAGTTTCGGCTAGAAACAATACTCAATCGCTTATACCCTATGCCCGCAGTTTCACCGTGCCAGGAAGGCCCCATCCCGTTATCGAGGCGCCTTGCATGGCACGATCCC
The DNA here is from genome assembly GCF_028682155.1 of Pseudomonas sp. 39004. Classification (NCBI taxonomy): domain Bacteria; kingdom Pseudomonadati; phylum Pseudomonadota; class Gammaproteobacteria; order Pseudomonadales; family Pseudomonadaceae; genus Pseudomonas; species Pseudomonas sp. 39004. The sequence goes on along the minus strand of NZ_JANIAG010000149.1, from coordinate 9,187 downwards.
GTCAGTATCAATCGACCCTTCTCGCCGTCTGCTGTTCCGTGGCCGTCACCGCCCAGGCGGCTGACGGTGTGATCCAGCTGGACGCCACCGCCATCAATGCCGAGTCCGCCAAGCGCAAGGGCGAACCCCCGGAAGCCTTTGCCGGCGGCCAGGTTGCCCGTGGTGGGCAGATGGGCGTGCTGGGCAATCAGGACATGATGGACGTGCCGTTCACCATGACCAGCTACACCTCGCAACTGATCGAAGACCAGCAGGCCGAGGACATCGGCGATGTACTGCTCAACGACCCGTCCGTGCGCCAGTCGTTCGGTTTCGGCAACCAGTCGCAGGTCTTCGTCATACGGGGGTTGCCGCTCAACGGCGATGATGTGGCATTCAATGGCCTGTATGGCGTGTTGCCCAGGCAGATGATCAGCACCGATGCCGTGGAGCGGGTCGAGCTGCTGAAAGGGCCGAACGCCTTTCTCAACGGCGCCAGCCCCACGGGTACTGGCCTGGGCGGTAACGTCAACCTGCAGCCCAAGCGTGCCGGCGATACGCCGACCCGCCGCTACACCCAGGACATCAGCAGCGATGGCCGCCTGGGTGAGCACCTGGACCTCGGCCAGCGCTTTGGTGAGGACAACCGCTTTGGCGTGCGCCTGAACCTGTCGCAACGTGAAGGCGAAACCGCAGTCGACGACCAGGACCAACGCAGCAAGCTGTTCATCGTCGGCCTCGACTACCGTGGCGACAAGCTGCGCCTGTCTACCGACATCGGCTATCAGAAACAGCGGGTCAACCATATGCGCAACTCGGTGCGCCTGGGGGCCGGCCTGAGCGATATACCCCGGGCGCCGGATGCCGACCATAATTATGGCCAGGACTGGGCCTGGACCGAGACCGAAGACACCTTCGGCATGGTCCGCGGCGATTACGACTTCAACGACAACTGGAGCGGTTACCTGGCGGGTGGCGTCAAGCACACCCACGAAAACGGTTTTTATGGCACGCCGATCCTCACTGACGCCGCCAGCGGTGCTGCAACCATCGGCGGTTCGAAAATCCCCCATAACGAAGACAACACCACCTTCATGGGCGGCATCAACGGCCGCTTGCAGACCGGCCCGGTCAGCCACCAACTGAACCTCGGCGCTGCCAGCATCTGGACCGAGCAAGAAAACGCGTTCGTCTTCTACAATTCGCAGGCCACCAACCTCTACCACACCGACCCGTTGCCCAAACCCACCACCCCCACCTTCACCGGTGGCAAGCTGGACGACCCTGGGGTCACCGGCAAGACGCGCAACCGCAGCCTTGCCGTGTCCGACACGCTGGGCCTGTTCGACGATACCTTGCTGGTCACCGTCGGCGTGCGGCGCCAGCAGTTGCGCGTCGAAGGCTATGCCTATGACGGCGAGGGGCCGGACCTTGGCCGCAACGCCTTCTACGATGAGTCGGTCACCACGCCTGTCTACGGCATCGTCTACAAGGTAAACCCGTCGATCTCGCTGTACGCCAACCGCATCGAAGGGCTCGCGCAAGGGGCGACTGCATCGGGCCAGGTGATCAATGCCGGGGAAGTGTTCCCGCCGGCCAAGACCAAGCAGGTCGAGGCCGGTGTCAAGCTCGACTACCAGACCTTCGGTGCCAACCTGGCGCTGTTCCGTATCGAGCGGCCCACCGACGGTTTTGTTCAGGGCGATGTATTCGTCCAGGATGGCGAGCAGGTCAACAAGGGCGTCGAACTGAGTGTGTTCGGCGAGCCGCTGCAGGGGCTGCGCTTGATGGCCGGCGGAACGCGCATGGACACCGAGCTGAAAAACACCCACGGCGGGGCCGATGACGGCAACCATGCGGTCGGGGTGCCGACCTTCCAGTTGAACGCCAGCGTCGATTGGGACGTGCCTGGCTTGCAGGGCGTGGCGCTCAACGCCCGTATGCTACGTACCGGGGGGCAGTACGCCAACCCGGCCAACACCCTCAGCCTGCCGACCTGGAACCGCTTCGATGTGGGCGCACGCTACCGCTTCAAGGTGCAGCAAAAGGAGGTCACCCTGCGCATGAACGTGGAAAACCTCACCGACAAGAACTATTGGGCATCCGCCAACGGCGGCTACCTGACCCAGGGCGACCCGCGCCTGGTCAAGTTCTCCGGCTCGATTGACTTCTGACCGCGCCGATCAGCGGGCGAGCGCCTGGTGAGGCTTGTAGAACAGAAAGTGCGTGGTCTCGGCCGTCCTGCGGTAGGCCTTGGCCCACTGCGGGTGCACATTGCGGTCGTGAAAGTACAGCGCCCCGCCGGTGGGGTCCTTGAGCTGCTGGTTCAGCGCCTTGCGCGCGATCTCTTTGGCGATGTCGTAGCGTTGCGCCTCTTCAACCTGATCGGAGCGCCCGTCGCACCACCAGGAAAACTGGCAGGCCTTGGTCTCCACGCCCTGCTTGACGACGCCGCAGATGGTGTCCGGGAAGCCATCGTGGCCCAGGCGGTTGAGCACCACGCTGGCTACTGCGGTCATGTCCTTGGCGTCGGCACCCTTGGCTTCCCAATAGATGGGGCGGGCCAGGCAGGGGTTGCTGTCGTCCAGCGGCGACTTGCCTGCCGGGTCGACGGCTTTCACCTCGCCCGGGGTGATGGTCTCGGCCTTTTTCGGTGGTGGGGCATCCTCCACCACCTTTTCCTCGAGCACTTCGGCCTTGTCTTCGGCGACAGCGGCCTTGGCTGCGTCAGCTGCGTGCACTGGGCCTGCAAGCAGGGCTGTGGTCAAACCGATCAGCATCCACGAAAGGCGCATGGCCGAGCTTCCGAACTGTGGGTTGAATCACAGTCTAGCCAAGCGTAAGCATTAGCACCAAAGGAAGGGTTGCGGCAGCGGCCACGGTCTGCAGGGCGATGATGGTGGCCATCAGCGGGGCGTTGCCGCCCATCTGCCTGGCCATCACATAGGAAGAGGATGCGGTAGGCAGCGCCTGGAACAGCACGGCCACCACTGCCGCCTGGCCACTCAGGCCAAGGATGCGGCACAGGCCCCAGGTGGTCAGTGGCATCACCAGAAACTTGAATGCCGAGGCTGCCATCAACGGGCGCACCTGTTGGCCGACGCGGGCGCCCCCCAGGGCCGCGCCCACGCACAGCAGGCCCAGGGGCAGGGCGGCCTGGCCGAGGGCCTTGACGGTAGGCTCAAGCCCTGCGGGCAAGCCAAGCCCGGTGACCCGCAGCAGCAGGCCGCCGGCACAGCCAACGATCAGCGGGTTGGCGAAAATCGCACGCAACACCGTGGCCGGTGAGCTGTGGCGGGCGCTGAAACGGGCGAACACCAGGACGCACAGCAGGTTGACCAAGGGCACGATGGCGGCATTGGCCACCGCCGCCAGGGCGATGCCGGCACTGCCATAGATACCGGCGGCCAGGGTGGCGCCGATGTAGTTGTTGAAGCGTACGCCACCTTGAAATACCGAGGTGAAATCGGCGCCGTCATGGTTGACCGCACCTTGGTAGAACACCAACAGCAGGGCGCCGAGCAGGGTCGAGAGCATCAGCACACCGACCATGCCCAGCACCGGCACCCCGTCGAGGTTGGCAGTGGCCAGCCCGTGGAGGAACAGCGACGGCAACAGCACGTAATAGCTCAGGCGTTCGGCACCGGGCCAGAAGGTTTCGGCAAGAAAACCGCGAACACACAGAAAGGTGCCCAAGGAGATCAGCAAGATGATCGGTAACAGCGTGGTCAGCAGCAGGTGGAGCATGGTCGGCCTTCCGTAGTCGGGTATGGCTAAAGCCTACGGGGACGCTTTGGTTTGGAAAAACGTTGTTTTCTTCAGTGACCGTTGAGAATAAATGCACAGTCTGCTCGGGTTCAGGCCTCAAGTGCCGTCTTCAACACCGCGCTCAAGTGGCGCCGCTGACTTTTTTCATGCTCCAGCAGCACCACCTGCCGCGTCAGTTGCGGCTCGCCAAAGGGCAGGCAGGTGGCCGCCGGCAAGCGTTGCAGGTCTTCGTCGGCCATGGGGATGATCGCCACCCCCAGGCCCATCACCGCCATGCATGCCAGGGCTTCCTGGCTGTCCAGTTCCATCTGTTCGCTCACTTGCAAGTGCTGGCGGCGCAGCTCCTGTTCGATCTGCCGCCCGGCCCAGGCGCGCTTGTCGAAGCGCAAAAACGGTTGGCTGGCCAACAGCGCTGGCAGGCTCTGGCCCGCCAGCTCGGGGCTGGCGATGGCCCAGAAGCGGTCAGCGAACAAGGGCGTGAAGACCAGGCTCTGGGGATAGGGGCTGATTGGCTCGGTGGTGATCGCCGCATCGAGTTCGCCGTCTTCGACGCGCCGCGCCAGTTCCGCCGACATGCCTGAAGCGACGCTGATATGCAGCTGCGGATGATGGGTCTTGATCCACAGCAGCGCCTTGGGCAAGCGCCGGGCCAGCACCGTGTGGATCGCCCCCAGGCGCAAGCGGCCGCGCAAGCTCGGGCCACTGGCCAAGGCGTCGGCCAATTCGTCATAGGCGCCGAGGATGCCCTCGGCGCGCGCCACCGCCAACTGGCCGGCTTCGGTCAGTACCACTTGGCGCCGGCTGCGATCGAACAGGCTGACCTGCAGCTCGTCTTCGAGGCTCTTGATGTGCAGGCTCACGGCTGAAGGGGTGAGGCTGAGCAGGTCGGCCGCTCGGGCAAAGGTGCCGTGGCGGGCGATGGTCACCAAGGTGCGCAGGGCTTTGAGGGACACGCTGAAAGGCTCCAGGGCTGAGCGGACGGTAGCGCATTGTCAGCGCCGGGCCGGTCGCCGGCAAGCCGGCAGATGCCGAGATCAGCGTTTGACCTGCCCATACGCCTGGCTGATGCGGTCAATCACCATGGCCAGTGCCACGATCGCCAGCCCCGCTTCGACGCCCTGGCCGACGTTGAGGGTCTGGATGCCGGCCAGTACATCCTCACCCAGGCCGCGCGCGCCGATCATCGAGGCCACCACCACCATCGACAACGCCATCATCACTGACTGGTTGAGGCCGGCCATGATGCTCGGCAGGGCCAACGGCAGGGCAATGCGCTGCAGCCTCTGCCAGCGGCTAGCGCCCAAACCGTGTGCGGCTTGCAGCAACGATGGGTCGATCTGCCGCAAGCCCAGCTCGGTCAGCCGCACCAGTGGCGGCAAGGCGTAGATCAGGGTGGCGAACACCGCCGGTACCTTGCCCAGGCCGAACAGCATGAGCACCGGGATCAGGTAGACGAAGGCGGGGAGTGTCTGCATCACATCCAGCACCGGCATCAACAGCCGCCGAGCCAGCGGGCGTGACGCCAGCAGGATGCCCAGCGGCACCCCGACCAGCACGCACAGGCCGGTACTGACCAGCACCAGGGCCAAGGTCTGCAGCAGCTTGTCCCACAGCCCGAGCACGCCGATCAAGGCCAGCAGGGCAACCATCGCCACGCTGCGCAGCACGCTGCGGCTGGCATGCCAGGCGAGCAGCCCGACCAGCAGCAACAGTGCCCACCAGGGCAGCAGGCGCAGCAGGTTCTCCAGGCTTACCAACAGTTGCAGCAGCTGGTCCGAGACGCTGCGCAGGTAATCGCCGTAGTTCAGCACCAGCCAGTCGACCAGCTGGTTGACGCGATTGGCGAAGGAAAATTGCAGCGCTTCGGGAAAGCCGCCACTCATAGGCTGCCCTCGACCTTGGCCGCGACCTCTGCGGGCACCCAGGCTTTCCAGACCTCTGGGTTGTCACGCAGGAAGGTGAGGGCAGCCTTGTTCGGTGGTGTGCGTTTTTCGCTCATCTCGGCCAGGGCGCGGTTAAGCCGATCGATCGGCAGGTCGACCTTTTCGAACACAGCCACCAAATCCGGGTAACCCTCGTGGAACGCCCTGGACACGCCAATCGACAATTTGGCCGGCAGTGACTGGCTGCCTTGCGGGTTGGGGTTGCTGGCATCTGTCAGGGTGGCCCAGGCCTGGGCATTGAAGGGCGGTTCTTGCAGGCGTATCAGTTTGTAGCGCCCCATCAATGGGGTCGGGTTCCAGTAGTAGAACAACACCGGTTGACCGCGCCGGATGGCAGAGCCGATTTCGGCATCCAGTGCCGCCCCAGAGCCACTGCGAAAGTTGCTATAGCTGTCGCTGAGCCCGTAGGCCTTGAGCTTCTGGCTGTTGACCGTTTCGGAGGTCCAGCCGCTGGGGCTGTTGAGGAAGCGCCCTTTGCCCGGCGACTCGGGGTCGCGGAACACCTGCGGGTAGCGCTTGAGGTCATCGACACTGCGCAGGTCCGGCGCCAGGGCCTTGAGGTTGCGCGAAGGGTCGCCTTCGATCACGTAAGCCGGCACCCACCAGCCTTCCTCGGCGTGCTTGACGGTATCGCCCAGAGCGAACACTTGCCCGGCCTGTTCGGCCTTTACCCAGGCGGGGCTACGCCCGGCCCACTCCTCGGCAATCACCTGCAGGTCATTGCGGGCCAGCGCCACTTCCATGCTCACGGTGCTGCCAGGCAGGGTGTCGGTGGCGTAGCCATAACCACGCTCGACGATCAGCCGCAGTATTTCAGTGGTCAGGGCGCCGCTTTCCCAGCCAATGGCGCCAAAGTGAATAGGCGTGGTGCGCTCCGCTGAGGCGGCGCTGTCGGTGCTGGCCAGGCCGGCGGCGAGCAGCAGGCCGGCCAGCAGGGTTGGAATTTTCTTCATCGGGCCTCCTCGGTAGCCGCAGAGTGAGTGCCGGCAAGTGTAGACGACCCCTCTGCGGGCTTTGTCGGGCGGCCGGGAGGCACCGGCCTTTACGGCGTCAGACGCGGAACTGGTCCATCAACGCCTGCTGCTGGTTGGCCAGGCTATTGAGCGACTGGCTGACCCGCGCCGATTCGTTGGCTTGCCCTGACAGCGACTCGGTCACATCACGAATGGTCGCGACGTTGCTGTTGATTTCCTCGGCCACCGCGCTTTGCTCTTCGGCGGCCGAGGCGATCTGCAGGTTCATGTCGGTGATCACCGTCACCGCCTGGCCGATGCGCTGCAGCGCGGTGACGGCCTGGCCGACCTGTTCCACGCCACCCTGGGCCTGGCGGTGGCTGTTGTCCATGGCGCCGACCACTTCGCGGGTACCGGCTTGCAGGGCTTCGATCACCTGGCGGGTTTCTTCCACCGATTCCTGGGTGCGTCGGGCCAGGTTGCGCACTTCATCGGCGACCACGGCAAAACCACGGCCTGCCTCGCCGGCGCGGGCGGCTTCGATCGCTGCGTTGAGCGCCAGCAGGTTGGTCTGTTCGGCGATCGAGCGGATCACTTCCAGCACCGACCCGATCTTCTCGCTGTTCTGCGCCAGGCCTTCGACTTCGGCCATGGCGTTGTTCATGTCGGCAGCCAGGGCGTCGATGCTGTGGGTGGTGCGGTCGATCACGGCCAGCCCTTCACGGGTGGCCTGGTCGGCTTCACGGGCCGCCTGCGCGGCCTGGGCGGCGCTGCGGGCAACGTCCTGGGCGGTGGCGCTCATCTCGTGCGAGGCAGTCGCCACCTGGTCGACCTGGCGGTACTGCTGCTCCATGCCGGCGCTGGTTTCGCTGGCGATGGCCGAGGACTGGTCGGCGGTGCCACGGGCGGCCTGTACCGATTGTTTGACCTCGGCAATGGTCGGCTGCAGCTTGTCGAGGAAACGGTTGAACCAACCCGCCAGCTCGCCCAGTTCGTCCTGCTTCTGGTAGGTCAGGCGGCGGGTCAGGTCACCTTCGCCGCTGGCAATGTCCTTGAGCATCGCCGCCACACCGAGAATCGGCCGGGTGACGCCGCGGGCCATCAACCACACCAGCAGCAGGCCGGCGATCGCGGCGGCCAGGCCCAGGCCCAGCTCCAGCAGGGTGCCACTGGTGTTCAGTGCGTCCAGTTCCTGCTTCAGCGTTTCGGCAGGCCCGGTCAGGGCGTTTTCCGGTACATCCAGCAGCACCCCCCAGGGCTGAGCGCCAGGGATCGGCTCGAAGGCGGCAAGCACCTTGAGGCGCTGCTGGTCGTGCAGGATGCTCAACTTGCCTTCGGCCAGCTTGCGCACCAGTTCGGCGCCCTTGGCCGTGTCGACCTGGTCGAAGCGCTGGGCCAGCTTGCCGGCATCGGCGCTGTAGCCGGCCAGCAGGCCCACCGGGCTGAGGATGCCGACGGTGGTGCGGCCTTCATAGAGGCTGCGGCTGGCATTCTGGGTCAAGGCCTGCAGGCTGTTGAGGTTGATGTCGATGGACAGGGTGGCGATCACCTTGCCGTTGACTGCCAGGGGGAAGACGATGCTGGTCATCAGCACCCGCTGGCCATCGATGTCATAGAAGTAGGGTTCCACCACGCAGACCTTGCCAGTGCTGCGCGGGCACACCCACCAGGTGTTGGCGGGCTGGCCGCTGGGGCCGATCTCGGTGTTGGCCATGTCCTGTTCGGGCAGGGCCATGGCGGTCAGCTGGCCGGCACGCGGTTGCGACCAGTACAGCGCGAAACGCCCGGTTTCGTTGCTGCCCAGCTCGGGCTTGGCGGTGAACAGGTTGTCCTTGTTGTCCAGCGCGTTGGGCTCGAACACCAGCGACAAACCGAGCAGGTCAGGGTTGGCCTGCAGCGCGGCACGTACCTGGCGCGTCATGTCCTCGCGCAGGTCGTAGGCATCGAGAAAGCGCTTTTCGGCCTGCTCGCGCAGGAACAGTACCTGACGGGCGAAGCCGGCGCCGTACTGGTAGGCGTCCATGAACTGACGGCGAATGTTCAAGGCCTGCACTTCACCTTGCGACTCGATGCGCCCCTGGGCCGCCTCGGTGAGCATCTGCATGCTGCTTGCCTTGACCAGGTCTGAACTGTGGTCCATGCGGTACAGCGAGAGGCCGACGAGCAGGGTGACGATACCGGCCAGGCAGAGACCGGCAAGCAGGGTGATCTTCCACTGGATGGAAAGTTGTCGCAAAGGCATGGGGCGAATCCCTTGTAATAGTGCTGGCTGACGACTGTGTCGGCCGTGGTGCTTTTTTCTTTATTCAAACGTTCAATTTAAACTCGAAGGGGCTGGGTAATGCGCCGACACCTGGCGCTTTTGACATCTGCCGCCCACTGCTTCAGAGTGCGCGCTTTTTTGTCCGCAGCTACGAGGAAAGCCAAACCATGAATGCAGTGATCGCCGCAGTCGGCATCATGCTGATACTCAGCCTGTCGCGCGTGCACGTGGTCATCGCCCTGATCATCGGCGCGCTGGTCGGTGGCCTGGTCGGTGGGCTA
>NZ_JANIAG010000148.1:0-13939 GCF_028682155.1 Pseudomonas sp. 39004 | reverse complement strand
CAGAATATAGAATCCCCTATAGCGACAGGATTTTTCTTCACACTTTTTCACACACGTCCTACAGGTATTAACAGGCACCGGAACGCCGTCTGCCTTAGCATACGCACGGTCATCATCGGAAGATCCGTATGCTTATTACCCGTATTCCTCGCCTGCGCCCCGTGGCGCTACTGGCGTTTCTGAGCGTGTCCCTGGCCGGCTGTGGCGACAGCAGCGAGCAGGACGAAAAAACCCCCGCCCCCCACGTGCGCGTGGAAACCCTGCAATTGCAGCCACTGGCCATCAGCAGCGAACTGAGCGGCCGGATCCTCGCCCCGCGCACTGCAGAAGTGCGCGCACGGGTGGCCGGCGTGGTGCTCAAGCGGGTGTACCGTGAAGGCAGCGACGTCAAGCAAGGCGACGTGCTGTTTCTGATCGACCCGGCGCCGTTCAAGGCCGACCACGACAGCGCCCGCGCCACCCTGGCCAAGGCCCAGGCCAACCTGTATCAAGCGCGACTGCAAGAGCAACGCTACCGCGAGCTGGTCGACGAAAAGGCCGTGAGCCGCCAGGAATACGACAACTCCCGTGCCAGCTTCCTGCAGGCCGACGCCGAAGTGGCCGAAGCCAAGGCCGCCCTGGAGCGCGCCCGCCTGAACCTGGGTTATGCCACGGTCACCGCGCCCATCTCTGGGCGCATCGGCCGTGCGCTGGTGACTGAAGGCGCACTGGTCGGGCAAAACGAGACCACGCCCCTGGCCACCATCCAGCAACTGGACCCGATTCACGCCGACGTCACCCAGTCGACCCGCGAGCTCAACGCCCTGCGCCGTGCCCTGCGTGCCGGCGAGCTGGAGCAGGTCGGCGACGGCCAGGCGCGCGCCACGCTGATCCAGGACGATGGCAGCGCCTACCCGTTGCCCGGCAAGTTGCTGTTCTCCGACATCAGCGTCGACCCGAGCACCAACCAGATCACCCTGCGCAGCGAGTTCCCCAACCCGGACCTCGACCTGCTGCCAGGCAGCTACGTGCGCGTGCGCCTGGAGCAGGCGGTGCAGCCCAAAGGCCTCAGCGTGCCGCAGCGCGCCATCCTGCGCGACAGCGCCGGCGTGCCGAAAGTGCTGGTGGTCGACGCGCAGGCCCGCATCAGCGACCGTCAGGTGGTGCTGGGCAATGCCCAGGGCGACCGCTGGGTCGTCAGCGAAGGCCTGGCGCCAGGTGAACAAGTGGTTATCGAAGGCCTGCAGCACGTCAAGGCCGGCGACCAGGTGCAGGTCGAAGCGAGCCAGGGCACAGCGCCCGGCGCGCCGCCCATCGCACAGCACAACAGCCAGTGAGGGGCTGACCCATGCCGCATTTCTTCATTGACCGCCCGGTGTTCGCCTGGGTGGTCGCATTGTTCATCCTGCTGGCCGGCGCCTTGGCCATCCCGCAGTTGCCGGTGGCCCAGTACCCCAACGTGGCCCCGCCACAGGTGGAAATCTATGCCGTGTACCCTGGCGCCTCGGCGGCGACCATGGACGAAAGCGTGGTCAGCCTGATCGAGCAGGAGCTCAACGGTGCCGACAACCTGCTGTATTTCGAGTCGCAAAGCAGCCTGGGCAGCGCCACCATCACCGCCACCTTCGAGCCTGGCACCCACCCCGACCTGGCCCAGGTCGATGTGCAGAACCGCCTGAAGGTGGTCGAGTCGCGCCTGCCCCGCCCCGTGACCCAGCAGGGCCTGCAAGTGGAAAAGGTATCCACCGGCTTCCTGCTGCTGGCCACCCTGACCTCGGAAGACGGCAAGCTCGACGAAACCGCCCTGTCGGATATCCTCGCACGCAACGTGATGAACGAAATCCGTCGCCTCAAAGGCGTCGGCAAGGCCCAGCTGTATGGCTCCGAGCGCGCCATGCGGATCTGGATCGACCCGAGCAAGCTGATCGGCTTCAACCTCACGCCTAACGACGTAGCCGACGCCATCAGCGCACAGAACGCCCAGGTCGCCCCCGGCAGCATTGGTGACCTGCCCGCCCGTGGCACCCAGGAAATCACCGCCAACGTGCTGGTCAAGGGCCAGCTGAGCACCCCCGAGGAATTCGCGGCCATCGTGTTGCGCGCCAACGCGGACGGCTCCAGCGTGACCATCGGCGATGTCGCCCGGGTCGAGATCGGCGCCCAGGAATACCAGTACGGCACGCGCCTGAATGGCAAGCCGGCCACCGCCTTCAGCGTGCAGTTGGCCCCTGGCGCCAACGCCATGGAAACCGCCGACCTGGTGCGGGCGAAGATGCAGGAGTTGTCGCGCTACTTCCCGGAGGGGGTGAAATACGACATACCTTACGACACCTCGCCCTTCGTCAAGGTGTCCATCCAGCAGGTGATCAACACCCTGTTCGAGGCCATGTTGCTGGTGTTCGCGGTGATGTTCCTGTTCCTGCAGAACCTTCGCTACACGCTGATCCCGACGCTGGTGGTGCCGGTGGCACTGATGGGCACCTTCGCCGTGATGATGGCCATGGGCTTCTCGGTCAACGTGCTGACCCTGTTCGGCATGGTGCTGGCCATCGGCATCCTGGTCGACGATGCCATCGTGGTGGTGGAAAACGTCGAGCGGATCATGGCCGAAGAAGGCCTGCCGCCCAAGGAAGCCACGCGCAAGGCCATGGGCCAGATCAGCGGGGCGATCGTCGGTATTACCCTGGTGCTGGTGGCGGTGTTCCTGCCGATGGCCTTCATGAAAGGTTCGGTGGGGGTGATCTACCAGCAGTTCTCGGTGTCCATGGCGGTGTCGATTCTGTTCTCGGCGTTTCTTGCCCTGAGCCTGACCCCTGCCCTGTGCGCCACCCTGCTCAAGCCGCTGGCCAAAGGTGAGCACCACGAACGCAAGGGCTTCTTCGGCTGGTTCAACCGACGCTTCGACAGCATGAGCAACGGCTACCAGCGCTGGGTCGTGCACGCGCTCAAACGCAGCGGCCGTTACTTGCTGGTGTATGGCGTGCTGCTGGCCGTGCTGGGCTATGGCTTCAGCCAGCTGCCCACAGCGTTCCTGCCGACCGAAGACCAGGGCTACACCATCACCGACATCCAGCTGCCGCCCGGTGCCAGCCGCATGCGCACCGAGCAGGTGGCCGCCCAGATCGAGGCGCATAACGCCGAAGAACCGGGTGTAGGCAACACCACGCTGATCCTCGGCTTCAGCTTCTCCGGCAGCGGGCAGAACGCGGCGCTGGCCTTCACCACGCTCAAGGACTGGTCCGAGCGCGGTGCCGACGACAGCGCCCAGTCGATCGCCGACCGCGCCACTATGGCCTTCACCCAGCTCAAGGATGCCGTGGCCTACGCTGTACTGCCGCCCCCTATCGATGGCCTGGGTGAGTCGACCGGTTTCGAGTTCCGCCTGCAGGACCGGGGTGGCATGGGCCACACTGAGCTGATGGCCGCGCGCGATGCATTGCTGGCCAATGCCGGCAAGAGCAAGGTGCTGACCAACGTGCGCGAGGCTTCGCTGGCCGAAAGCCCACAGGTGCAGCTGGAAATCGACCGGCGCCAGGCCAATGCCCTCGGTGTGTCGTTCGCCGACATCGGCGCGGTGCTGGATACCGCCGTAGGCTCCAGCTACGTCAACGACTTCCCCAACCAGGGCCGTATGCAGCGGGTGGTGGTGCAGGCCGAAGGCGACCAGCGCAGCCAGGTCGAAGACCTGCTGAAAATCCACGTGCGCAACAGCAGCGGCAAGATGGTACCGCTGGGGGCCTTCGTTCAGGCGAAGTGGGTCAGCGGCCCGGTACAACTGACGCGCTACAACGGTTACCCGGCGGTTTCGATCTCCGGTGAGCCGGCCGCGGGCTACAGCTCGGGCGAAGCCATGGCCGAAGTCGAGCGCCTGGTCGCGCAACTGCCCGCCGGTGCGGGCCTGGAATGGACCGGCCTGTCCCTGCAGGAGCGGCTGTCCGGCAGCCAGGCACCGATGTTGATGGCGCTGTCGCTGCTGGTGGTGTTCCTGTGCCTGGCAGCGCTGTACGAGAGCTGGTCGATCCCGACCGCCGTACTGTTGGTAGTTCCGCTCGGTGTGCTCGGTGCGGTGCTGGCCGTAACCCTGTGCGGCATGCCCAATGACGTGTTCTTCAAGGTCGGCGTGATCACCCTGATCGGCCTTTCGGCCAAGAACGCGATCCTCATCATCGAGTTCGCCAAAAGCCTGATGGACCAGGGCGTCGATGCCGTGGACGCTGCGGTACAGGCAGCCCGCCTGCGCCTGCGGCCGATCGTCATGACCTCGCTGGCCTTCATCCTCGGCGTGGTCCCCCTGGCCGTCGCCACCGGCGCCAGCTCGGCGAGCCAGCAGGCGATTGGTATCGGGGTGATCGGCGGCATGCTCAGCGCAACCCTGGCGGTGGTGTTCGTGCCCGTGTTCTTCGTGGTGGTGATGCGCCTGGCCGGGCGCGGCAAGGCCAAGCCTGAAGCGCAAGCCAGCCACGCCACTGAAGGCTGACAGTCGGGGTAAGCCGATGAACAGGAGCGTTGGCGTTGCGCTCAACGCTCCTGTTCTGGTTAACCCGCTACTTTTTGTTAACCGCCGCCTTTAGCTTCGTGCCCGCTGTGAAAGCAGCCTTGTTTGCTGCAGGGATATCCAGCGGCGCCTTGGTCCGAGGATTTCGGCCAACCCGAGCAGGCCTGTGCTTCAACTTGAAAGTACCGAAGCCAACCAGGGCAACCTGGTCTCCCGTCTTCAACGCCTTGGTAACTTCTTCAATGAAAGCTTCGAGGGCTTTTGCAGCCTTCAACTTTGAGACTTCTGCCTTTTCCGCGATGGACTTGGTCAGTTCGCCTTTGTTCATAGACTCGCTCCTTGGTTTGCAGGCTTGTCCCCAGGACAGCGCCGTCGGCGTATTTAGGGCCCCATTGGGGTAAGCCCACAACTGGTAAAAATGTCAGGTCGCGCACCCTGTTGTTCTGCCAATCTGGACTTTCACTTCCAGGCATGGGAGGTTGCCAAGCCTTGAACCTTGGAAACTGCCCGATGACCTGCCCCCCCTTACCCTGCTGTTCCGTTCTCATCCTCGCCGGCGGCCGTGGCCAGCGCATGGGCGGCCGCGACAAGGGGTTGCTGGCCTGGCAGGGCGAGCCGCTGGTGGCGCATGTACAGCGCGTGGTGCGGCCGCTGAGCGATGACCTGGTGATTTCCTGCAACCGCAACCAGGCGGCCTATCGGGCCTATGCCGACCAGTTGGTCGGGGACGACGACCCGGACTTCCCCGGGCCGTTGGCTGGGGTGATCGCCGGCCTTGCCGCGGCGCGGCACGAATGGGTGGTGGTGCTGGCCTGCGATGCGCCGCTGATCGACACAGGCTTGATCGAGGACTTGCTGCAGTTGGCAGTGACTGGCGACAGTGCGGCGATGGTGCGCCAGGGCGGTTTCTGGCAACCGATGTTCAGTGTGCTGCCGCGCAGGCTGCTACCGATACTGCAGCAGGCCTGGGCGGCCGGTGAGCGGAGTTTGCAGAAGGCCCTGCTGCTTGAGCCGGTGCTGGGGCTGGAGTGTGCGGAGGATGACCGCAGGTTGAGCAATTTCAATAGCCCTGACCTACTGCAGCGCTGAAGGGTCGATTTCCTTCACGCATTAACCAACCGACAGCTCCTCGATGCTGATCTCGCGCATCCTGAACTTCTGCACCTTGCCGGTCACCGTCATCGGGAACTCATCGACAAAACGGAAGTAGCGCGGCACCTTGAAATGGGCAATCCGCGCCCTTGCCCATTCGCGCAGCTCGTCTTCAGTGGCCGTATGCCCTGGATGCAACCGCACCCAGGCAACGATCTCCTCGCCATACTTGCTGCACGGCACGCCAATCACCTGCACGTCGGCGACCGCCGGGTGAGTGAAGAAAAACTCCTCCAGCTCCCGCGGGTAGATGTTCTCGCCGCCGCGAATGATCATGTCCTTGCTACGCCCGACAATGCGCACATAGCCCTGCTCGTCCATCACCGCCAGGTCACCGGTATGCATCCAGCCCTCGGCATCGATGCTTTCGGCCGTGGCCTTGGGGTTGTTCCAGTAGCCCAGCATCACGCTGTAACCACGGGTACAGAGCTCGCCGATCTCACCACGCGGCACGCTGTGGCCATCGCCATCGACGACCTTGTTCTCCAGCCGCGGCTGGGTCCGCCCGACACTGGTTACCCGCCGCTCCAGGTCATCATTGGCGCCGGTCTGCAATGACACCGGGCTGGTTTCGGTCATGCCGTAGGCAATTTGCACCTCGGCCATGTGCATCTCGTCGATGACCCGGCGCATGACTTCGATCGGGCAGGTGGCGCCGGCCATGATGCCGGTGCGCAGGCTCGAGAGGTCGAACGCGTGACGTTGTGGGTGATCCAGTTCGGCGATGAACATGGTCGGTACGCCGTACAGTGCCGTGGCCTTCTCTTCGGCGACTGCGCGTAAGGTGGCCAACGGGTCGAACGCATCGTTGGGGTAGATCAGCGTGCTGCCATGGGTCATGCAGCCCAGGTTGGCCATGACCATGCCAAAGCAGTGGTACAGCGGCACCGGCACCACCAAGCGATCATGCTCGGTCAGGCCGAGGCTTTCGCCGACCATGTAGCCATTGTTGAGGATGTTGCTGTGGCTCAGCGTGGCGCCCTTGGGGAAGCCGGTAGTGCCGGAGGTGTACTGGATGTTGATCGGGTCGTCACAGTGCAGTTGCGCCTGGCGCGCCGCAAGGGCCTCGGCGCTGACCGCATCGGCGCGGGCCTGCAAGGCGTCCCAGGCCATAAAGCCCGGCGGCGGTGCCGCAGCCAGGCTCACCACCCCGCGCAGTTCGGGGAAGCGCTCGCAGGCCAGTGCGCCCGGCGTGCCATGGGCAAGGCCCGGGACCAGGCCGAGCAGCATGGCGTGGTAATCGGAAGTCTTGAAGGCGTCGGCGCAGATCACCCAACGGCAGCCCGACTGGACCAGGGCGTAGTCCAGCTCGCTTGTGCGGTAGGCCGGGTTGATGTTGACCAGGATTGCCCCGACCTTGGCGCTGGCGAATTGGGTGATGCACCACTGGGCACAGTTGGGGGCCCAGATGCCCAAGCGGTCGCCCGGTTGCACGCCCAGGGCCATAAGGGCGCGGGCGTGCTGGTCGACGGCTGCGGCCAGTTGCCGCCAGGTGTAGCGCAATGACTGGTGGTGAACGACCAGGGCTTCGCGGTCGGGGAAGCGGGCCACGGTGGTGTCGAAGGCGTCGCCGATGCATTGGGTAAGCAAGGCCTTGTCCTGGTCGCCCTGGGAGTAGCTTGGCTGGGTCATGGGTGCGCTCTTGTTGTTCTTGTGTTGATTGGCCGGCCCTTGCGCAGGCAACACCGCCCCACAGGTACTGCACGCCCTGTGGGAGCGGGTTTATCCGCCCTACCTGACAAACACCTGCGGCGTGGTGGTCGACATGTCCCCACCCGGCAGCTTGATGTTCTTCACTTTCTCCAGCGTCTGCGGGTCGAACACCGCCAGGTCGTTGAAGGTGCCGCCCAGGTACAGCTTGTCGCCCTTCTTGTCGAAGGCCACGCAGTAATAGGTGTGTTCAAGGTTAGCTGCCTTGATCAGTTTGCGTTCCTTGATGTCATACCGCGCCAGGCGGTTGAGCACACCGTAGATCTGGTTCGGATCCTTCGGCGAACGCAACCCGGTGAAGTACAGCTCGGTCAGGTCGGCAAACTCCTGGGTGTGGGTCTTGCCGGTCTTCAGGTCGACACTCAGGTAACCATAAAGCAGCTCGGCGGTGGCCGGGTCCTGCTTGTCGTCCTTGAACTTGGCGATGGTATAGAGCATCGAAAACTCGTGCCGGGCGCTCTGGTGCGGCCAGAAATACAGCACGTCCGGGGCGCTGTAGCCGGGCCGGTTCCAGTTGCGCAACGGCAATGCCACCTCGTACTTGCCGGTTTGCACGTCCATCTTGTAGATGTCCGGGCCGGCCACGAACAGGCTGCCATCGTCGGCGGCGCGCATCAGGTACACCTGGCGCGGCATCGGGAAGGTACGTGCAGGTTTGGCATCGAGGCCATCGGCGGTGCGGAACACCTCCAGGCGCGGCGGCTTGACCACATAGTGATCGTTCAGCCGCTGGGTCGGGTTGACCGTGGCATACACCTCTTTACCGTCCGGGCTGATAGCAAAGGAATACATCGATTTGCCGACCTCCCCGGGCACACTGGACAAACTGGCGTGGAAGGTGGTCTTGCAGGTGTCCAGGTCGATGCCGTAGAGGTCGCCGTAATGGTTGTTGAGCACATAGGCGGTGCGGTTGTCGGGCGCCATCATCGCGGTGCCGGGGCCAAACGCGTCAGGCATGCGGCAGCTCTTGTACAGCGCATCCGTGGCCACATCGACCACGTGCAGGTTGTTCGGGTAGTTGGTCACGATCAGGTATTCATGGCCAGCCTTCAAGGCCGGCCCGGTGTCGTCAGCCTGTACCGTCCAGGCGCTGGCCGTGGCGGCGAGGGTGAGCGCGAGCTGCGCGCAGAGTCCAGGTTTCATGCGGTTTCCCCTTGTCATTCTTGTTGGGCCGGTCACTTGTCTTTCGGGAACACGGTGCCAAGGTTGCGCCAGTCGTCCTGGGAGTTGGTCGCCTGGGCGTTCCAGTCCTGGTAGGTGCTCATCATGTCCGGCACCTGGGCCGGCCACCAGCAGGGGTCGGAACAGCCATAGAGGTCGGCCTCCATGGGCTGGCACAGCGAGCTCACGCCGCCGAAGGCGTCCACTTCCCAACCCGGGTCGGTGGTGGCGGTACAGCCGGCCACCGCGCTCATCGCCATGACCTCTTCAACACGGTCTTCGGCAGCGGCCTGTTCGAGGATGCGCGCCTTGTTGTTCAGGGGCTTCAAATGCTTCATGTCAGTGCGCCTTCCGCGGGGTGATATAGCGGTCGATGAAGGCCGGGTTGGCGGCCATGATGCGGCTGTAGACTTCGATGCCGAAGTCGACCCAGTCGCGCATCAGTTCGCAGTAGTGGTAGGTGGGGTGCTGCGGGTCGCCGTAGCGTGCGTAGCTTTCGTGGTAGCAGCCGCCGGAGCACAGGTTGCGGATACGGCAGCTTTCGCACCCCGTGTTGCTGCGGTCCAGGCGTTGCGACAGGAAGTCATTGAGCTGCGCCTGCTTGACGCCTTGGTGCACATTGCCAAAGGTCGGCAGGCTGGAGCCGGTGAAGCGGTGGCACAGGTTCAGCTCGCCTTCGTGGTCTACCGCCAGCATCTTCAACCCGGCGCCGCATGGCAGGGCCTTCTTGTGGCCTTCGTGGATGTCGGTGATCAGTTGGTGCAAGTTGGAGAAGCCGATGTTGCGGTGCTCCAGCGCCGCTTCCAGGTAGCGTCGGCCCAGGGCTTTCATATTGGCGAACACCTGCACCAGCTCGTCGCTGGTGAGGTTGAACGCCGACAGGTCGCCCGAGGTCACCGGTGCGAAACCGACCTCGGCAAAGCCCAACTCGTTGAACAGGTGATGCCAGATAGTCTCGACGTCGGTGATGCCACGGGTCAGGGTCACCCGCGCCCCCACTGGACGGCTGTTATAACGCGACAACAGCATCTCGGCCTTGCGCCGCACCACGTCATAGGTGCCCTGCCCGCCCACAGTGATGCGGTTGCGGTCGTGCACGGTCTTGGGCCCGTCGATACTGATCGACAAGCCGAAGCGATGGGCGTTGAGCCAGTCGATGATTTCTTCGGTCAGCAAGGTGGCGTTGGTGGTCATGATGAACTCCACCTGCTTGCCAGCCTCGGCAAATCTCCGCTCGCAGTAGGCCACCATGTGCTCGATCAAAGGCCGGTTGGACAACGGTTCGCCGCCGAAGAACACCACGCTGTAGCGTTGCTCATCGGGCGATTCCTTGAGCAGCATCTCCACCGATGCTTCGGCGGTGGCGGTGCTCATCTTCTTGCCGGCCGACGGTTTGTCCAGGTCTTCCTTGTAGCAGTAGGTGCAACTGAGGTTGCAGCCGGTGTTGACGTTGAGCACCACCGTGTTCAACGCCGTGCGCTCGACCTGCTTGAGGGCGATTTCCGGCGTCAGTGGCGAGCCGTCGCTGACCACTTCCAGGGCGATCAGCTCGCGCAGGGTCTCTTCGATATCGACGCCGGCAAACTGCTGGCCGAGGCGCTGCATCAGCTCTTCGGCAGAGCAGCCTTGCTGGCGCAGGGTGTCGATGATGCCGCCGGTTACCGCGTCAGTGGCAAACAGCGAGCTGCTGGGGATATGAAACAGCATGCGGTCGGCATCGACCTGCACTTCGTGCAGGTTGCGTTCGACCAGGTTCAATTGTGCGCCCATGGCGACCTCCGATAATCGATCCGTTGGAAAACCCGTTCACACCTGCCTTATGGCAAGGGCGGGTTGTTCCAGCGTTGGACGGTGACGATCATGTGGCCCTCGCCGGTCTGGCCGCCGTCAGCCAAGGTGGCAATGACCTTCAGGTTGCCCGCGTTGTTGGTCATCATCTTGCGTGCCGGGTTAGGCCCTGCGCCGCCGGGCACGAAGACCCCGTCGGCCTGCATCTGGCCAGCGAACTTGACATCCTCGTCCTCGACTGCACGCTCGTTGAACGGCTCGACCTTCCACTTGGCTGGCAGGTAACCGATGCGCAGCGGCTGGCCGCTGGCGTCCTTGCCCCACGCTTCGGCTTCGAAACGCCCTTGCACCTTCGGTACCGAAGCGCCGTTCTCACCGATGCGGGCAATGGAGAACGCCGGCACCACCTTGACCTCGTCGACCTTGTCGTACACCGCCAGGTTGACGCCCTTGAGCGCGCCCACTGCCACCTCTCGCTGGCCTGGCTTGGCGTCTGCCGCCGCACGCGCCTTGACCCGCATCAGGGTCGGCGTGGCCTCAAGTACTTCGGTCACTTCAACACCTGCGCCCAGTTCCGGGTTGCCCGACAGGCCGCTGCCGACCAGGGTGATCTCGCTTTCGGCACCCACCTTGATGTACGCCGGCTGCACTGCCAGCAGGCGTGCCTTGCCCGCTTTCACGGCGCTGAAGTCCAGGCCGCGCTCATCGTGATCGGCCTCGAACATGCGGCCTTTCATCTCGCCATCCAGCGCCGCGAACACCTGGCGCAGGTTGCTGTCGCCGACTTTCACGTTGCCGCGCCATTCATAGCCGTTGTAGAGAATCGCCGAGCCGCTGCCCGTGAACGGCGTACCGTCGGCGTAGCTGCCGTTGACCTCGACCTTGAAGGTGTCGCCCTCGCCCGCGCTGACATTCATCACCCCGCGTACATCACCTTTGGCCAACATGTGGCCGCTGAACGCCCACTGCCCTGGCAACGCATCGGCCTTGGGCCGGGCCTGCTGCCATTGGGCCCAGGCCGGGCTGTCGAGCGGGAAGCGCTTGGCCAGGTCCGGCACCACTTGCTTGAGGGCGATTTCCAGCCAGTCGCGGTCGCGGGCCTGGGCCTGGTATTCGAGGGACGGCCATTGGCCGAGGTGGAAGTTGACCAGGTGTTCCCATTCCTGGGCCGGGCGGCGCTGCAAGGCGACCCGGGCACCGGAGTGGCAACGGCCACAGGTTTCACTGAGCTGTTGGTCGAAGTGCTCGACCGTGTTCAGCCGGCGTTCCATGGCGTAGCGCACGCCGTCGGTTTCACTGGGCGCCAGGCCCTGCTTGTCGGCCAGGTACTTGACCAGGGTGCGCCGATCATCGTCGCTGATCTGCAGGCCGTGCATGACCTGCATGCGGGCGATGCTCATCAGCCAGCCTTCGGGCGTCTTGCGCTGATGGCTGATGCGGCTGTAGTTGTCGTTGCCCTCGGGGATATGGCAACCCATGCACTTGGTTTGCAACAGGCTCGGGCCCTGCTCGGCCGCCATGGCCTGGGTGCTCAGCAGCGCGGCGGCGACCAGCGCCAGTTTGCCCGCATGCCGCCGGAGTCGAGTCGTCTTCAAGGTCAGACCTCCACGGTTGTTGTTCTTATCGTTTTTGCACGCTTTGGTACAGCAGATGTGCATGTGACTCTGGCGATACAGGAACTGTGCCACCTGCTTCAAATGTGTTGAATTTCAGCCTCTTAGTAGGTTTTTAACGGTCGTGAAGGCGAACCTGAGCCTTGTCGGAGCGTGCCATTTCGCGACAGTGTGTTTCATGTTGAGACAGGGCCCTGCCCCGCAAAGAGGCCAGTGCAGGCAGTGTTTCACCACCGTCTCACAGCGTCTCAATGTGCAACAGCGCAACCCTGCAATCGCAACCTTGCACGGCGGCAAACCCCAAGCGCCTCAAGCCCTTGCAGCCAATCGGCGACCTTGGCACGGCCATTGCGCAACCGCCTCTCACATTCCAATGACAAGAGGCACTGCCCCATGCTTTCCGAACTGCCCATCCTGCCCGCCACCCGCGCCTTCCTCGAACGCAAGCTGAAGATGCGCATCGGCGCCGACTGGCAGGACGCCGCCAGCGGGCGCACCCTGTCGTTTCGCAACCCGGCCACTGGCGAGGTGCTCGGTGAGGTGCCCGCCGCCGACGCCGAAGATGTCGACCGCGCCGTACGTGCCGCGCGCCAGGCCTTCGACGATTCGCCGTGGAGCCGCCTGCGCCCGCGAGAGCGCCAGAACATGCTGTGGCGTCTGGCCGACCTCATGGAGCGCGATGCGCAACAACTGGCTGAGCTTGAGTGCCTGAACAACGGTAAGAGCGCCGCCGTGGCCAAGGTCATGGACGTGCAGTTGGCCATCGATTTCTTGCGCTACATGGCCGGCTGGGCCACCAAGATCGAGGGTAGCACCGTCGAAGCTTCGATGCCGTTGATGCCCAACGACCAGTTCCACGGCTTTGTCCGCCGCGAGGCGGTTGGCGTGGTGGGCGCCATCGTCGCCTGGAACTTCCCGCTGCTGCTAGCCTGCTGGAAGCTGGGCCCGGCCTTGGCCACCGGCTGCACGGTGGTGCTCAAGCCCGCCGACGAAACCCCACTGACCGCGCTCAAACTGGCCGAACTGGTGGACGAAGCCGGCTACCCGGCCGGTGTGCTCAACGTGATTACCGGCACCGGCCTGAATGCCGGTGCGGCGCTCAGCCGTCACCCGGGCGTCGACAAGCTGACCTTCACCGGCTCGACCGAAGTCGGCAAGCTGATCGGCAAGGCGGCCATGGACAACATGACCCGCGTCACCCTGGAACTCGGCGGCAAGTCGCCGACCATCGTCATGCCCGACGCCAACCTGCAAGAAGCCGCCGCCGGCGCCGCCACGGCAATCTTCTTCAACCAGGGCCAAGTGTGCTGCGCAGGCTCGCGGCTGTACGTGCACCGCAAGCACTTCGACAACGTGGTGGCCGACATCGCCGGCATTGCCAACGGCATGAAGCTCGGCAGCGGGTTGGACCCAGCGGTGCAAATGGGCCCGCTGATCTCGGCCAAGCAGCAGGACCGCGTCACCGGCTACATCGAGCTCGGCCGCGAGCTGGGCGCAACCATTGCCTGCGGTGGCGAAAGCTTCGGGCCGGGGTACTTCGTCAAGCCGACCGTCATCGTCGATGTCGATCAGCGCCACCGCCTGGTGCAGGAAGAAATCTTCGGGCCGGTGCTGGTGGCGATGCCGTTCGATGACATCGACGAGGTGATCGGCATGGCCAACGACAACCCCTATGGGCTGGGGGCGAGCATCTGGTCGAACGACCTGGGGGCGGTGCATCGGATGATTCCGCGGATCAAGTCCGGGTCGGTGTGGGTCAACTGCCACAGCGCGCTCGACCCTGCCCTGCCATTCGGTGGCTACAAGATGTCCGGCGTCGGCCGCGAAATGGGTGCGGCGGCCATCGAGCACTACACCGAACTCAAGTCGGTGCTGATCAAGCTCTGACCTTCAGCCGCTACCGGCCCTTGCACAGGTACACCACTGAACGCGAAAGCTGTGAGGTACCTGTGGCAGCGGGTTCACCGGCGAATCGGCCGGCACAGGCAGCGCAAAAACAACAATTGTGGGGGCGTGAAACGCCCCCGGGTTCTCAACCATA